>NZ_JBXYJE010000003.1:0-278338 GCF_057396285.1 Psychrobacter sp. CX97
TACGGTGGTAATGGAGATGATATTTTAATAGCTCAGGGAGGTAGTGATAACCTATATGGTGAAGGGGGTGACGATACTTTAATTCATGGGCAGAGCTCTACATCATACAAGTTGTTTAATGGTGGTGCAGGAAATGATACTTATGTCATTAGCTCAGATAATTTCCAAACATCATCTTATCTACATATCATTGATAACTATGGTTCGAACATACTGGACTTGAAGGGCTTTGATATCTCTCAAATAGAGTTAGTAAGACAAGATAGTAACCTAGAAGTTAAGGTAAATGGTGGTACTATTAATATAGGAAGTCAGTTTGCAGATTTAGGTATCGATAATATCTATTTCGATGACGGTGAAATATGGGATAGAAAGGAAATTGATAAATTGACTGGTGGAAAATGGGTTGGCAGTCAAGAAAGTGATGTTTTCGAATCAAATAGTGATTACACAGTTTTATATGGACTAGAAGGTAATGATAGTTTGAGAGGAGGAGTAAATGACGAGTACATCTACGGTGGTAATGGAGATGATATTTTAATAGCTCAGGGAGGTAGTGATAACCTATATGGTGAAGGGGGTGACGATACTTTAATTCATGGGCAGAGCTCTACATCATACAAGTTGTTTAATGGTGGTGCAGGAAATGATACTTATGTCATTAGCTCAGATAATTTCCAAACATCATCTTATCTACATATCATTGATAACTATGGTTCGAACATACTGGACTTGAAGGGCTTTGATATCTCTCAAATAGAGTTAGTAAGACAAGATAGTAACCTAGAAGTTAAGGTAAATGGTGGTACTATTAATATAGGAAGTCAGTTTGCAGATTTAGGTATCGATAATATCTACTTCGATAACGGTAATGTTTGGACTCGCATGGACTTAGAGTCGATGGTCGGCGGAACGATTATTTAAGCTAAGATAAGCAAATCACCCTGTAAATATAGCTAACAAAAAAGCCCGCATCACTGAACTGACCCCCAAAAGTTGGACACAACTTATGGGGGTCAGTTCACACTGGATACGGGCTTTTTCTATTAATAAAGTGCTAATATAAATTCATTTTAAGCAGTTAAGAGTAACTATTATACCTGAATCAAATGGTTGGTTTGCTCAGGAATGACTAACTCTGGTTTCAGGGGTAATTCACGTGCTAATTCGTGCAAAGCACGGCGATAAACCCCTCGTTTAAAATGAACCACCTGACCCAGCGGATACCAGTAACTGACCCATCTCCAATGATCAAACTCTGGTTTAGATGTATCAAAGCGGATATGTTCGGTGTTCGGTTCATCTAGCTGGAGCAAAAACCACTTTTGTTTTTGTCCAATACACAAAGGGTGTTGCCCATGACGAATGTATCGTTTAGGCAAGCGATATCTTAGCCAATTATTCGTGACGGCTAACATTTGAACGTGGCGAGGATATAATCCTACCTCCTCCCAGAGCTCTCGATACATTGCATCGATGGGGGTTTCGCCAACATCTATCCCCCCTTGCGGGAACTGCCAAGAATTATGACCAACGCGTTTCGCCCATAGAACTTGTCCTTGTGTATTTGCCAAGATGATACCGACATTGGCTCGAAAGCCGTCTGCATCAATCATGACTTAAACCTTTAAAAATTGTCGAAAATTAAAAAACACCTACTGTCAACACGTTACTTTTATCGTTCTAATATCTATTAAAAAATCATGAAATAGTAGGTTGAGAATCGTTGCTACTATTAAACCAGTAAATTATGTAAATTGGTAATTTATTTTGGTAATAATTGTTTTACATTGTTTTAAAGTACAACTAAATAAAGTTAAGCCAGTTCAGCCACTTAAGCTAGGTTAAGTGGCTTATAACAGGGTAGGAGTATTTTTGAAAAAGGGCTTTAATCATTACTTCCAACCATACCTTCTAATAAAGCAGTAGCCAATCCCGCCATTCGCTTGTATCTGCGTGGTTTAGTGAGGCAGTGTCACTAGTTAAGTTATCTCAGTTGCCTAAGCCAAATACACTAGATCAGACTTTCTATAAGTCTTTAGAAAGCGATAGACTTAACCGAGCACTACTTGATAGGATTATAGCGAGTTTTATTAACGACACTAAACATTCAGATTCAGATTATAAGGTGGGTCTAACCTATCTAAATACTAACCATTATCACTTTACCAAGCCTTTTAGCTCTTTAGTACCGCATTTTTTTAATCATCATACCCATTACACCCATCACAGACGTCAGGTAACTACCTTGCTCAGCCAAATGAATATCAAAATAGACAACACAGATTTATTACTGCTTATTAACGATATAATATAAAGAATAAAATGAGGTTCGAATAAGCATTGCTTTGTCGGGAAGTATTGATCTTTTTGCAGTCAGGCCTGCTGAGTTGTTAACGTCCTAAAACTGCCATAGAATCAAATACGTTGTCCTTTAATTTTGCCCAGCAAATCAATTGCCAGCCCACTATAAACGCTATACACTAAACTTTATAAACCGCTTGTATATACGACATGGAAGCTACCCAGTAGACTATCAACCAAGTTACTCAGCAAAATATTAAATACAGTATTAAACAAATTATCAAGCAAGTTACCAAGGAAGCCACAATGCCCCACACTACTACGCCTATCTACAACGCACCTAGAATGCTCACTAAAAGTATGTTGACCATTGCATTATATGCAGTAGTGGTAGGTCCTGCACATGCGGATAGTCATTACAACAGTATTACCTTCTTTGGCGATAGCCTAACTGACGGGGGTTACTTTTCACCAGTGACGCAACAAATTTCTGGTGTGACTGAATCAGGACAATTTACTACCAATCCAGACGATACATGGGCAACCCCTTTTGCCCATCAGCAGGGTCTTACCTCTTTGGCCAATACATTTGGTGACCAAACAGGTGATCAAGCTGTTCATAACCAAGCAATTAATAACTATGCCATCGGTGGGGCAAAAGCGGGTGTGGAAGTAACCAATAGTAACTTTGGCTTTGACATTCCCGTCGCTTCTGCCAGTAGTCAAATAGACCAGTATTTAGCCAATAATAAAATAGACCCTAATGGTTTATATGTGGTGTGGGCAGGTGCAAATGATCTGCTTGCCGCTTCAGAAGATAGTGCCAATGCTCGAAACATCATAGGTTCAGCGGTTAATAGTCAGGTTATGAACATCAAAAAGCTGAGTGATAAGGGGGCAAAGTATATTTTAGTGCCTAATATTCCAGATATTGGCTTGACGCCTGATGTGGTAGGAACTGCTGCTCAAGGGCCTAGCACTTATGTTACCAATCAGTTTAACCAAGCTATGTTAGAGGGTGCTGATAACATTGATGCAAATGTCATACCGCTAGACACTTTTGGCTTGCTACAGCAGGTTGCAGCATCGCCTGAAACATACGGCTTCAACAATGTGACAGACAAGGCATGTTTGACTGACAGCTCCTTAATTTGCGGAAAAGCAGCGCGAGTAACAGCAGATGCCAATGAGACCTACTTTTTTGCTGATAGCGTTCACCCAACTGGGCAAGCTCATAAAATGATTGCAGATTATGCCAATGCTGTCGTTACTGCACCAAACCAGATGGCGATTTTACCGCATTTAGCAACCACAGCAGGATTTGCTACCAATGAGCGCTTGCAGTCACATATCAACCAGACCCAAAGCGCTAATGGCTCTTTAACGACTAACTCTTTAAATAACAGCGCTATCAGAGCGACACGTAACGTTTGGGCAACGGGCGATGTTCAAGGCCAAGATATTGATAATCTTGAAAGTAGCGGTAATGCTCAATTATTAGTGGGTATGGATTTTGCCTACGCTAATTCGGCACATGCAGTGACGGGAATATACGCTAATATCACTAAAAAAGAATTTAATAATAACAATGTCGTCTCTGGGCTTAGTGATATTGAACTAGATGAGTTTGGAGTTGGCGTCTATCACAGCAATACATTTGATAATCTTGGCGGTATACAAGTTAATGGTGCATTAGGATTTGGTAAGCTGGATATGGATGTTACCCGAGCTGTGACACTAAGAGATTATACGCAAAAGTTTAAGTCGAACGCTGATGGAAAGCGGTATTATGCCAATTTGCAAGCGGGCTACCCTATGCAGTTTAGCCATACAACAATGACGCCATATCTGGGTGCATCAGTTAGCCGAGTTAATATAGATGCGCTAAAAGAAGTCGAAATGTCGGGTATAGCTATGCAGTTTGATGAGCAAGAATACACTACCAGCTATGGCAAGATTGGGCTAAAAGGAAATAGAAACCTTAGTGAGACCCTGAATTTATTTGGGGACGTTTATTATCAAAAGCAGCTATCTGATGATCAGGAGGCGGTCACTGCCCGATTAAATAGCTTGCCAGATAATAGTTTTACCACGCCTCAGCCAGCATTAGATGAGGATAGCTTTGGTATGACTGTGGGTTTGTCTCGTCAATTTGGTCCGTTTAACGCTAACGCTGGTGTGACTCATAAAAACGCTAAAGAGGATGATGCAACCAGTGTGTTTGTTGGATTCAGTAGAGCGTTTTAACCCGTAACCTCTAAAGGTTTTAATTTTTGGACTAAGAGTCTTAGAATGAAAGCTAAGCATTACCTTTAAAACATGCCAAGCGTGGATATGTGCTTGGCATGTTCCATCATATACTTTAGGGTGCCGCAAACTCTTTAAGATTACCTTTTATAAAAAATCTTGAGACAAACGCAATAAATAAGGATAACCGCATGAGCAACCAAACACCTGTTCAAACACCAGCAGATATGCCACTGCAAGGCAGCGTAGTATGGAAAGAAGACAAGCATTTTTTAGGAACAGCGCCATCTGGACAAACAGTAGATATTGATGCCAATAAAATAGCTGGTGCAAGCCCAATGGAGCTCATTTTGTTAGGGTTAGGAGGCTGTGCCAGTTATGATGTCGTCGGTATATTACAAAAAGGGCGTCAGGATATTAAAGACGTTCGTTGTGAATTGTCTGCCATTCGTGCCGATAGCGTGCCTGCGGTCTATACAGATATTCATCTAAACTTTGTCGTTACTGGTAAAAATATAAAAGAAAGCCTAGTGGCAAAAGCGGTCGAATTATCTGCGGAAAAATACTGCTCGGCCAGTCGAATGTTAGCATTAGGTGGGGTTAATATCACTCATAGCTTTGAAGTAGATGCCAGCGAAGGCTAAGGTCTGCCCTCAAAGGTAAAAAGGTAAGTTTAACTTGCTTTAGAATATAACTTTGTTCCATCACTTAACCAAATGATGTTTATATAAACATAAGAAAAACAAGATAAGCCAAAGACGAGCATTAGAAGGAAAGTAAAATGAGTTGGTTTTTCGTATTAATACCGCAGTCCGCTAGTGTGGCCATTTGGGCAATGGTGGCCGCCAGCATACTACCCATTTTTTTTGCGATGTTGGCAAAGGTTTTGGGCGAGTTTCATATGGCAGATAATGCCCATCCGCGCGAAACGGTTGCTAAGTTTAGTGGTAAGGCAGCTCGTGCTAATGCTGCTCAACAAAATAGCTTTGAAACCTTACCTGTGTTTTTAGCTTCAGTAATTGTCGCTATGCTCTTTTTTGTGCCTCAAGTTGTCATTAATAACTTAGCAGTGATGTATGTCGTGATTCGAATCGCTTACGGCATTGCCTACATTATTAACTTACCAACATTCCGCTCCATTCTATGGGGCTTATCCATGGTCTGTTGTTTTATGTTATTTTACTTAGCCATTCGTGTCAGTAGTTAATTATTTCCTGATTGTCGGACTAATTTTATTTTGAGCAAACTTAAATAGAATCTTCCAATGCTCTAATAATGACTTGCTTGTCTTTAACTCGTTTAATGATGTCCCATGTTTGCTTCGCTTCAACATATCCTTTAGACAGCATAGCAATCCATTGTTTATAACGGCCTACTAAAACGGTGTCGTTTTTAGCGTCACCATGCAAAAATGCAATTTGGTAGGGTAGTAGCTGTTGCCATGCTAATTCTGCACTGGATTCATCAACTTGAGCCACTAAATCTGGGCGTGTTACTGCGCCACGACCAAGCATCAAATGAGGGGTTTGCGCCTTTATCATACAGTTTTGTGCATGCTCCGTATTCCATATCTCGCCATTTGCAATAATGGGAATAGGTAAGTCATTAAAACGGGCTATTTTCTCCCAATAGGCAGGTGGTTTATAGCCTTGAGTCTTGGTACGGGCGTGAATGGTTAGCCAGTCAGCACCGCTATCAGTAATGGCCTTTTGAATGTCATCCATGTTAGTGGTATCGGTATAGCCCAAGCGTATTTTAGCGGATACAGGAATGTCGGTTGGAACGGCAGTACGTACCGCAGAGATAATATCTCGCATTAATGTTGGCTCATCCAGTAATACACTACCACCTCGATGGTTATTTACTGTTTTAGCAGGACAACCAAAGTTTAGATCAATGGCTAAGGCACCCAGTTCACAAGCGGCTAAGGCGTTTTCTGCCATGAGTTCAGGGTTACTGCCTAAAAGCTGAACATGGATTGGGGTGCCACTTTGAGTCTTGCTTTCGGTTTTAAGCTCTGGAACATAACGGTAAAACACATGATTAGGTAACACGTGTTGAGTAACCCGAATAAACTCACTGACCGACCAATCGTAAGGACGCCCTAAGTCATAGGCAATCTGAGTGAGTATCTGCCGCATTAACGGGTCAGATAGACCTTCCATTGGTGCGAGCAGTCGTACAGGGGTTGAGAAAAACTGAGTTGAAAATGACATAAAGGTCACACATAACGATCTTACATTAGAGGAGGTTTGCAATACCAAAGTTGTAGTGTTTAATGACAGCGCATTCGCTTAGCAACGTTTGTATATCCGTACTTTTAGTACCATGACACTCATTGGCGGTTTGCTCCGAATCTTATAGATAAATATCTATAAGGTAGTCGCCGATATCATAAGCAGCCCAGTTTGGTATACCACCACACTTTACTTTATAATGGCTAGAATATTTATTTTGTTCGGCTAACCCAAGCGTATAACTGGCTTCAATAAGTGCATTGTCTTTGACTAGCAATTAAGACCCATAAATCACTTTTTTACCCGACTTAAGACCTGATATCAAATCACTAATATTATGAATATCTAAGTTATCTTGCGCTCGGGTACAGGCGACATATAAAAGACGCAGCTCTTCTGGGCTAATTTTTACACCGTTAGTTGTCACATCATAATAAAAGTCATCATCCAATTGCACTCGAGACCATTCAAGTCCTTTGGCTTTATGGGCAGTAGAGATGACATAATCGGCATCTTTGACATCTGTCAAACTGTTTACCGCTTTGGTTAAGACATTTGTACCGTGGTCGTCTACCAATTTTACCAAAGTTTTTAAATCGCTACCTTCGTTAGTTTCGGCGTAATCTTGCACATCTGCCCATTGATAAAAATAGGCTAATTCTGGAACGCCATAAGCAGATTTTCCTGCTTTTAGGCTTTCAGCTGCTTTACAGAACTTCAACATTCTATCGGCATCGGCTTGCAAGGCAACCTTGTGACCATTTTTTAGACCAGACAATAATTGTGCCATGGCTGAGGCATTGGTCCGACATAAGATGGCGTCTTTTTTGCCATGTAATAATGATTTAGCCGTACCAGATTTTTTATTGGGATTGCCTTTTAAAGGGACGTCTTCTTGCAACGCCTTTAATAGTAGGTTCGCCACCTCAGCAATCGGCTCTCCAAAGCGAAAAGATTGAGTCAACAGAGTTTGCGGTAACGGTAATTTCTTCATGGCATTCACTGCGCCACGCCATTCGTAAATCTGCTGATGCGCATCACCCACATAAATGACTTGGCGAGGCTGTTGAGTCAAGATACCCATCATTAATGGGTCAGCATCCTGCGCTTCATCGAATAAAATGAAATCAGCAGGAATAGCAGGTTTTGATAACGCCCAGAGCTTCAGGTAAATATCATGACCGATGCCTGCAGGATGGCGTGGGTCAATAGATTGCAGCCAGCGTTGTTCCACAGCAGGGTACAGAGCCTCTCGTAATTGCTCGGTATCAGACTCGCTCATCCAGCTGGGTAACAGTATATGGCGCGGGGCAGGATAGCTGGCATGAGTACTACAAAAGTTGCTGACCGCATCGCTGACAAAACGGGCTTGGCGGGCAGGCGTCAGATTCACATAACTACTTTTGCCATCCATTTGACGCCGCACTTGTACCGTGCGCAATCCTAAATCATCGCCCAAACGTTTGGGAGAAAATCTTGGTAGTGACAATTTGGCGGTTATATCACGAGGTACATGACGATAGGCCAATGAGTGAAACGTACGGCAATCAACATGTCCTGGAAATTTCTGCTTGGCTTCTGTGGCAATGCCTTTGTTAAAGGCTAAATAAAGGCCTCTTCCGCGCAGTCTTTCACCAATAAGTTTTAAAGTCGTGGTCTTACCCGCTCCGGCATAAGCCACTACTTTAAATGATTTACCATCCATTGCCATATTCAGCGCAGCCAATTGTTCATCAGTTGGGTCGCTCATATAGGCGGGCATTGGTGCGTTTGCAGACATATCTATACCTGTTTATTTCTTAAATCGCTAAAAAAGCCATTGACGAGGCAATGGCAAAATCATAACAAAACACTCTAAATTGAATCGTTAACCTTATGGAGGGTCTAAAAAGCCATAATTTGATGGCATAAACCGATATAAATATTTAGCGTTTGCTCTTGATATCCCTTTGATTTCATTATACCAGTTAAGGCTTCCTATATTTTAAATACCAGTATCTTAAATACCTATACCCAATGCTAGATATTTGGGGTAATTTGAGACGTCTACAAAGCAACTTTAATCAACGGTTACTGCAGACTTTTTCTCTTTAACCAACATACGTGCCATTAATAAGCCGAATTCAAATAGCAGTATCATAGGTAGTGCCAATAAAAACATAGAAGGCACATCAGGAGGAGACATGACGCCAGCAGCAGCAAAGCAAGCGACAATCACATAACGGCGTTTACTGGCTAAACTTGCAACAGAAACAATACCGGTAATAACCAGGATGAGAACCACAACGGGAATTTCAAAGGTAATACCAAACATCATAAGCAGTTTAGTAACAAAGCTTAAATAGCTTTCAATGTCTGTCATCGGTTGTACGCTAGAAGGTGCGAAGGCGATTAAGAAGCCAAGTGCTCGTTTTAAAACAATAAAATAAGCAAAGGCAACACCCGTGTAAAACAGTAAGATGGAAGACAATAAGATAGGTACTGCAATACGCTTTTCATGCTTATATAATCCTGGCGCAACAAATGACCAAATTTGATATAAAATGAAGGGCATGGCCACGAATGCCGCCACTAGAAGGGTTAGGCGAATGGGTGCCATAAAGTTGGCAACAGGATCAATCGCAATCATGGTGGAGGCGGCAGGCAAAATATCTACCAAAGGCTGTGAAATAAAATCGTATAGTTCACGAGAGAAACCTACCAACACCAAAAAGATAATACCAACCACTACCATGATTTTAATTAAGTGCAAGCGCAGCTCAATGAGGTGCTCAGTGATTGGCATATCAGTCAGACTATCCAGACCCTCTGATTTAGCTGGCTGTTCAGAGGTGCTGTGTTCAGCAGTGCTTGGGTCAGATTTATGCTGTGATACGCTATCTGGATACGTGGATTTTGGGTTGGTTTTGTCAGATTTAAATAAACTCATGATGCCACCTTAGGATTGCTAGGAGGCAGTTTTTTATCAGCACGACTATCAGCAGAGTGACCAGCGTTCATCAATGAGGTGGCTTTGTAGTCTGGCAACAGAGGGGCAGGGGGCAAGCGACGTTTTTTGTCATAGTCGCCCAATAAAAACCACATATTTTCCCATGGTCGTGTTACTGCTACAGAGGGTAGATAATCTGATTCAATACGAGATAGCGTATGCGGAGCGGTAGGACTTGCTTCCGTATTATCCAGCTGCTCGCTGTCTAGTTGCCTACTATTTTTTTGCGACTTTGAAATGTTCACCGGTACTATTGGGGGGTTGGTTTGAATTGTACTATGATCAGTGTCAACGTGATCAGTGTCAACGGTTCCCATCTTGGTAAAAGAGTCTTCGATTTCATTTAATTCTGAGTGTTGTTGTTTCTTAAAAGTCTCCATATTACCGCGTAATTGCGCCATCTCTTTTTGCATCTCAGCTTCAGCTTGGCGAATCATTTCAAGCTCTTTTTGCAGTTGCTGTCGGGTTTCGGCTAAGTCAAGCTCAGCTTCCATTTCAGCTTTTAAGGTGCTCGCTGTTCGACGAAATTTAGCATAGTAAGTACCTGCTGTGCGTACAGCTTGAGGCAATTTCTCTGGTCCAAGGACAATGAGCGCAATTATCCCAAATACCATAAGTTCGTAAAAACTAAAGTCAAACATAATTACCCATTGTCCTATGCCATGATCTACTACCACTCTAAGGCGCAGAGTTGGGACTATAATCAAACCGTTTTTAAAATTAGTAGACTATACGAAACAAGTCAATGCTTTGTTAAAGTGTAAAAGTTAGGTAATAAATCACAGCGCCTATAATTGATGGTCTTTAGCTTTGACTTCCTCAACTTTTGCATTAACATCAACATCGTTGTCCACACTGGCTTGATGGTCAATGACAGTATGTTTATTAGCGTGTGCTTCATTCTCATCTTTAACGGCATCTTTAAAGCCTTTAACCGCACCGCCAAGGTCTTTTCCAGCATTCTTAAGCTTTGTGGTACCAAAAATTAGAAGGGCAATACCAAGAATAATTAATAACTGCATTGGAGATAGGCTCATCATCGTATCCTGTCGATTAAATTAGATTTAAAAACCGTATGTTACGTTAACACTGCTTAAAATTAGTTAATGGTTTGTCTTAGATAATGTATTAAGCTATTCTGCTGTTTTTTTCTTCAATACCTGATAGCCCAAATCGTCGTGCTAATTCAGTTAAAATCATATTCGAGTCGAGATTAAACCACGCTAATGTGACTAACGTGTGAAACCACAAGTCGGCAATTTCGTATACCAGATCATTAACTAAAGTAGCATCAGTAGTTTGATTACTCCCTTGCGCTGCAGTAGCCAAATCTTTAGCCGCAAGAATGGCTTCAACTGACTCTTCGCCAACTTTCTCTAAAATCTTATTAATACCTCTCGCATATAAGCTTGCGACGTATGAGCTGTCAGCATCCGCTTGTTTTCGCTCAGACAATACGGCATCTAATTGACGCAAAAGGTTTTGCGCATCAAGAACTTTATTTTTGCCAACATCGTTACTGATGTCATCAGTATGTGCTATTTTTACATTATCAGATACTGTATTTTCTGTAGGGCTGTATATATCTTTAGGGTCTTTTAATACTGGCGCGACAACCTCCCAGTTTGGGGAAGTACTATCTGATATGTCTAAGCGGCGAAAAAAGCACGACTTTCTGCCAGTGTGGCAAGCAATTCCACCAATTTGAGTGACCGACAAAACGATAACATCGGCATCGCAATCTAAAAAAATGTCATGTACTAACTGCGTATGCCCCGAAGTTTCCCCTTTGTGCCAGAGTTTGTTACGAGAGCGTGAATAATAAACGGCAGTTTTGGTTTGGACTGTTTGCTGTAGTGATTCCGCGTTCATCCAAGCCATCATTAGAATGTCGCCTGTTTGTTTATCATGAGCTATAGCAGGTATTAATCCATCTTTATTGAAGGCAACTTCTTCGAGCCAATGAGATGTAGTATTGGTTTTATGAGTAGGATCTGAGGCGGGGTTGGACATTTTGTGCACCCTAAGTTCTAGAGCGTGCCATCGGTTATATAGATCGTATTATAATCGTCAAATTTAGCGGATGGCACGGCCCAATACTAAAATTTTATGTTAAAGAATATCAGTTTATTTCAGCAGTAAATATAGCAGATATTACGTTGATATCTAATTTTAGCTATATTCATTAACCAGTATATAGACTTACCGACAAATCAGCATTAATTTATCATAAAATAAACGTTTACGAACGGACATCTAAAGCCTGAATGACAGAGGGGCTCATGGGGGTAATTTCATTCGCACGGTAATCATAATTAACAAAATTAATAAGGGCTTTAGCCACAACAGCATTGTCGTACATACTAGACACTTTAATCAGCAGCTCACCGCCATCTCGAGCAAGATTGCTCACACCAACTTCAAACAATAACTTTTGACGTACCCGTGCCCGACGTACAATGTTAATAATTATATCGTTGGCGATCAGCGCGTGAAACTCATCATTGATGTCTTTAATACCTCGAGAGAAAAAAAAACGCGCTCTTGCTTCAATTAGCAAGGCGGTCAATGAATCGATTGTAATTAGTTCGCCAACATCAATTTCATTATGGCGCACAGACATCACAGTTTCAAAAATAAAATTGCCTTTACTCGTATCAATATTGATTCTAGCCATATGGGTTACTCCTAAGGCTTACACCATAGTATGATTAATTTACAGGTATTATACTTTTTTTTTAAAACGCCCTAACTTTGTTAAATTTGTTAAGGCTCTCCTTTTTAAAGCTAGCACTAATTATCTATCTTATCAGATTAGTTTTAGGATTTAGGCGTAGGTAATTAAAAAGAGTTATATTCGTTATTTTACATTAAATATACGCCTAAGTCGGAAAAATCGACCGTAAGTCGGGAAACATTCATAAATAAGTCGTTTTTTTGATAGCAAACTTGTTCTTATCAAGTCTTCTTATATCTTTTTTACTTGCTAAATGATTTGATTGAACATTGAATTTGTATAAAGTGCTTGCTAAATATTGGCATAATCATAATATAGAGAATAGGTGTTGGTTAACCGTAAAACATCTGCTATAATGCGCGCTTCCCACCTCAAGGCACATATTTAATGGCTTTAAACTAGGTAATTTACCTAAAAAAATCATAATGAAATATGCTGACAAACAGGTTTTCCCTTGGCTGTTAGATGGGTTACATTCGTGATAACTGATACTAACAACAAAGATAAGAGGTTCTTATGAAAGTTAAAATGAAAACGAAACGTGGTGCCGCTAAGCGTTTCAAAAAAACGGCTAACGGTTTTAAGCGTAAGCAAGCATTTAAGCGTCACATTCTGACCAAAAAGTCTCCTAAGCGTATTCGCCAATTACGTGGTACGAAACTGGTACACGTTGCTGATGTAGCTGCGGTTCGCCGTATGTGTCCATATATCTAAACCCACTTAATTTCTATCGACCTTGTATAACCTTTTATAATTAGTTTTATTTAAGAATATAAGTTCAGGCAAATCAATTTTTTTAGGAGTATTTTATGGCCCGTGTAAAACGTGGTGTTCAAGCAAATCGTCGTCACAAGAAAATTTTAAAGCGTGCTAAAGGTTATTATGGCGCTCGCTCAAGAGTTTATCGTGTCGCTGTACAAGCAGTTACTAAAGCTGGTCAATATGCTTACCGTGACCGTCGCAATAAAAAGCGTACTTTCCGCCGTTTATGGATTGCACGTATAAATGCTGGCGCACGCTTAAATGGTTTAACTTATAGCCGTTTCATCAATGGTTTGAAAAGAGCAAATATCGAAATCGATCGTCGTGTTTTAGCGGATATCGCTATGCATGATGCCCCTGCTTTTACTGCATTGACGGAAAAAGCGAAAGCTGCTTTGGCTTAATGAGTCATTATTAATTTAATGAGGTTCCTGCCTTATTCAGAAAGCCATCGATATTCGATGGCTTTTTTAGTTTTATTTGCTTACAATTAAAGTAGGTCTATATTAAGTATTTGTTTTACTTATGTAAGCTAATTACAGAGGCTGTTATAGCTTATAGTTTGTCTCAAATAAATCCACTACGGTGTTGAGCGCCCTGAATATACTCATTTTACTATTTGAGATTGGTCGCCTTGTAGAGAAATTATTTGAGTGCGACTATAGTAGACACGATATATAATCAGTATATAAAGCATCTAAACTCTATAAAATAAAGTATCTAAGCACTATGAAATAATTAGCGCTGAGCGTTGACGGATCAGCGTATTGAAAGATTTTTCTTACTCATAGTACACCCATCCCATAAATTTATTTTGGCAAATTGCTGATAGCAAATACACTCTGAGAATGCTCACATGACTCAATCTGAAATTTTATCGACCAATTCATCATCAAATAATTCAGTACAAGAGGCCTCAAAGCGCAGTGTCGCAGATATTATGGCTAGCTTGCCTGAAATGACAAACGCTTTGAGTGAGTTGACAGAGTGTCAACTACAGGATTATGTGGCAGCGATTCAGTCGGCGCTAGGCGACATTGCAACGGCTACAGACTTACAGCAAATGCGAGTTAACTTGACAGGTAAAAAAAGTGCGCTTACTGGTTGGTCGAAGCAGATGGGTAAACTGAGTGTTGATGATAAGAAGATGAAAGGCGGTTGGTTGCATAATGTACGAACTAAAGTTAATGATGCCTTAAATAGACAACAAGCTATTATTGATCAAGCAGCCTTAGATGCCAAGCTGTCTACTGAGCGCATTGACATTACATTACCAGCGCGTGGTCAGAGAAAAGGGCAACTTCATCCAGTTACTATGACTGCTCAGCGTATGCAGCGGTTTTTTATGCAAGCGGGATTTAATGTAGCGACCGGGCCAGAAGTTGAAAGTGATTACTACAATTTTGAGGCGCTTAATATCCCATCACATCATCCTGCACGAGCCATGCATGATACCTTCTATTTTGATGCGCATTATTTATTACGTACGCATACCAGCCCTGTACAAATTCGCACGATGACAAATAATAAGCCTCCTATTCGTATTGTCTGTCCTGGTCGTGTTTATCGCTGCGATTCAGATCAAACACATTCGCCAATGTTCCATCAGCTAGAAGGTTTAATGGTCACTGAGCGCACAACATTTACTGAGCTAAAAGGCTTAATAAATGAGTTTTTAGAAGCCTTCTTTGGTAAAAAACTTACTGTGCGCTTCCGCCCCTCCTTTTTTCCGTTTACAGAGCCCTCGGCAGAGGTTGATATATTAGATGATAATGGTAAGTGGTTAGAGGTTATGGGCTGCGGTATGGTACACCCTAAGGTACTGACTAACTGCGGTATCGATAGTGATAAATATACTGGATTTGCCTTTGGTATGGGGATTGAGCGTTTTGCCATGCTGTATTATGGCATTGATGATTTACGCTTATTTTTCCAAAATGACGTACGCTTCTTACGTCAATTTGGTTAAAGACAATGTCAGGTAATAAAATAGCACGTTATACTATCGGCTATACTTTTTGGCGGATTATACGATATGAGTTAGCCCCATACTTGGTTTCATATAAAGATCAATACGACGACTTATATAATAATTGAATACCTTTTGAGACTTCTATGAAAATTAGTGAACAGTGGTTACGCAGCTGGGTAAACCCCAATAATGATACGCAAGCCCTTGCCAATCAGTTAACGATGGCAGGACTAGAAATTGATGATATTGCCTCGGTTGCAGCAGAGTTTAGTGGTGTGGTTGTGGGCGAAGTGATAGATGTTCAGCAGCACCCTGATGCCGATAAACTGCGAGTCACCAAGGTTAATATTGGGTCGACTTCTGAGCCACTTCAGATTGTTTGTGGGGCGCCAAATGTGCACGTTGGAATGAAGGCGCCAGTTGCTACAATTGGTGCTAAGTTACCAACTGAAGATGGCAAAGGTTTTAAAATCAAGAAGAGCAAACTGCGTGGTATTGAGTCTCAGGGTATGTTGTGCGGAGCTTCTGAGATTGATTTGCCTGATGTGGTCGACGGACTGTTTGAGTTACCGGATGATGCTCCAATTGGTACAGATATTCGTGAATACTTAGGTTTGGACAATAAAATACTCGACATCTCTATTACCCCAAACCGTGGTGATTGCTTTAGTGTGCGTGGCATTGCACGTGAGATAGGCGTTTTAAACGGTATGGCTATCGCAGCACCAGATATTACTGCTCAAGCAGGGGAGGTTGATGCCACTCAAGACGTTGTTGTTAAAGCTTCTGACGCTTGTCCACGTTATTTAGCTCAGCCAGTAATGAATATCGATCGAAGTGTCGAGACGCCAGATTGGATGCAAAAGTCTTTATTGCATAGCGGACAAAGATTGCATAACTTTTTAGTAGACGTGACCAACTATGTCCTATTAGAACTTGGTCAACCTATACATGCTTTTGATGCTGACAAAGTCGTTGGCGCTATTACAGTGCGTATTGCCAATAAAGGCGAACAATTAGAGTTACTGAATGAACAAAACATTACCTTGCATGGTGATGAGTTGGTCATTGCTGATGATGAAGGTATCTTAGCACTCGCCGGTATCATGGGTGGACTACGCAGTAGCGTTACTAATGACACAAAAAATATTATATTGGAGAGTGCTTTCTTTGATCCAATAGCTATTGCAGGGCGGGCTCGTCGCTTTGGCTTACATACCGATGCTTCTCAGCGCTTTGAGCGAGGGGTAGATTTTGAACTACCATCAACTGCATTAAACCGTGCGGTTAATTTAATCAGTCGGGTAACTAAGGGCCAAGCGGGTAATATAACCGTGATTGAGAGTATTGAGCAGCTACCTAAGCGCCCAGCGGTTAAACTCCCTTTGCCCAAAGTTGCAGAAGTTATTGGTATTGATATTGAGAAAAAACGTATTATTGATATTTTATCGCAACTTGAAATTGAAGTTAACGAAATCGAGCAGGATGGAAACGTTGTACTTAACTGCCGTCCCCCTAGCCATCGTTTTGATATTGAGATTAAGGAAGATCTTATCGAAGAAATTGCCCGTATCTATGGCTATGATAATATTCCAAGTACCTTGCCAAATCTCGGTGTAGACATGAGCTATGATGATTCGGCAGATTTAACGTATCGCTTAAAGCTGGCAATGGTAGAAGCAGGCTATATGGAGGCCATTAGCTTTAGCTTTAGTGATGAGAAGTATGAAAATATCTTAAGTGATGATGCGCTTGGAAATTTACTACCTCTTGCCAACCCTATTTCAGCTGATTTAGCAGTTATGCGTCGTACATTATTATCAAGCTTAATCCCTTGTGTGCAGCATAATTTAAATAGACAGCAAACGCGTGTGCGTTTTTTTGAAACAGGACTGAGCTTTGTCGGTGCAACTGTGAGTGAGCTTGTGCAAACGCCAAGTATCGCTATTGTTGCTACTGGGGAAGTCAACCCTGAGCAAGCACATAGCAATCGTTTGATGGACTTTTATGATTTAAAACGTGATGTAGAGCAACTCTTTCCTAATAACATAGATGATTCTGAGCTGACCTATGAGCGGAGTACCCTTGCATTTTTGCATCCAGGTCAGAGTGCTACGCTATTGTTGCATGGTGTGGTCGTAGGCTGGATGGGGCAGCTGCATCCTAGCGTTTCTGCTCAGCTTGATTTACCGACGACGTGGGTAGCACAGCTTGCTCTAGAGCCCATTTTTTCAGTAAATCGTGCAGAGAGTGAGATTAACACCCCCTCAAAATTCCCTCTAGTGCGTCGAGATATCGCATTACTTGTTGATAAAGATATACCTAAGCAAGATTTATCTATAACGATAAGCAAGGCTGGCGGAAGTTTATTGCAACATCACTGGTTATTCGATGTTTATCAGGGCAAAAATACGCCAGAAGGTGTACGTTCAGTCGCCTTTGGTTTAATATGGCAAGATGCAAATCAAACATTGTCAGACGATGTAGTTAACGCTGCAGTGGATAAAGTCATTAAAGCATTACATGACGAGCACGGCGCTACGCTTCGTGACAGTTAATGGCTATCTGACACAGTAGATGAAAATTTTTTAAGGTGCAACATTATTACGCTCAGGAAGAGCGAAATTTATAATCAAAGGGATATCAGATGATAAGGAAGCCACAGTTATGACATTAACAAAAGCAGATATGGTAGACCACCTTGTTACTAATTTAGGGTTTACTAGGCAACAAGGACGTATGGTTGTCGACTCATTTTTTGATGAAATCTCCGAAAATCTAATAGAAGGACGTGATGTCAAACTATCAGGGTTCGGTAATTTTGTATTAAAAGATAAAAAAAGCCGTCCAGGTCGTAATCCTAAAACAGGACAAGAGGTTATGGTTTCCGCGCGTCGTGTCGTAACCTTTAAGGCAGGACAAAAGCTGCGTCAACAAGTTGAAGCATTACAGTTTGTGGAAGATTAGTCGGGCTCTTGCTAACTAATATCAATGAATTTAGATAGAATAATGACTACAACTATAAAGGACAGCAGATTAATAGTTTGGTAAACATATAAATATGTTTATCCGCTTTATATTTAATCGTTAAAAACGACTGATATTAAAAAAGAGAGCAATTGCTCTCTTTTTTAATATTATATAATCTATAAGCCAATATAATAGAATAATATTAGCGTTTGCTCAATATTACTTAGTTTCTTCTGTAGTAGCAGTTGCAGTGTCATCAGCTGCGCCCATAGCTTCATTAGCAGCAGCGTCAGCTTGATCAGTTGCCACAGTGTTAGACTCTTCTTTCGCTTCTTCATCGCCAGCCATAACAGCAGCTTCTGCTTTATCTATAGCAGCTTCAGCATCAGCAACAGCAGCTTGTTCGTTAGCAACAGTTTCGCCTTCAGCAGCAGCCTCTTGTACTTCAGCAGCAGCGTCTTTCACTTCTTCTTTAGCGTCGTTAAGATCTTCCACAGCGTTTTCTTTATTGCTGTCACAAGCGGCCAGACCCATAGTAGCAGCCATTAAACCTGATAATGCGATTAATTTAAGTTTCATATATTTCTCCAAAAAGCAAAATAGAACTGAAAAGCAGTTCATTATTAGAAAATGCAGTATCATTTGACACATGCGCCTGACTAAACTTTTACATTAGTAATCGCTGAGCCAAAATTCATTGGCATATTATATATCATTAATATATCAATATTAATGCTTGATACAAAAAGTAACGATTTTAACTCGCAAATGTTTATTTAAGCGCTACGTAATTTAACCATCACCATGGTTAATACTACTGTAAATATGATAATCTAAGCCCTAAACTATACCTACTGGTATTTAGAAGGAATTTGGTTGTTTTTTAGTAATCGTATGGGGTAGGCACTATGAAGTGGCGAGATAGAAAAGGCAGTGCAAATGTTAGAATGAGCGGTGGTAAAGCTGCTGGTGGTGGTATTTTAGGTATTATTATTGGTTTAATTCTTTGGCTTGTTTTTGGTATGAATCCAATGTCAGCCTTCCAGGCAGGTCAATCGGTTACTGCTGGAGGAGGGTCATCTCAAACGAAGCCACTTGATGATAATAGCCGTGATAGCCAGTTTGTATCAGTAGTATTAGCCGATACTGAAGCCGTGTGGCATGAAGTCTTTCAAGAGCTAGGCGGTACTTATAAAGAGCCATCTTTGGTCGTCTTTAATGGTACAGTTAATTCTGCTTGCGGTAGTGCGAGTGCAGCAACAGGTCCTTTTTATTGTCCTTCCGATCAGACCGTTTATTTAGATACCAGTTTTTTTGCCGAAATGCGTCGTAATTTAGGGATAACTGGTGATCAGCAGGGTTCTGGCGAGAGTGAAAATCAAGGAAAAGCAGGTGATTTTGCTCAAGCCTATGTTATAGCACATGAAGTAGGTCATCATGTTCAAACTCTGGTAGGCACGTCTCAAAAAGTAAACGAAGCGCGCCGTCAGGTAACTAAATCTCAAGCGAATGAGCTGTCAGTGCGTCAAGAATTACAGGCAGACTGTTATGCAGGAGTGTGGGCAAATCGGAATCAAAAACGTGTGCAGTTTCTAGAAGAGGGTGACATCCAAGAAGCGATGCACGCAGCCAGTCAAATTGGTGATGACCGTTTAGCACACTCTCAAGGTCAGGCTGTTGTACCAGACAATTTCACTCATGGGACGAGTCAGCAGCGTGTGAGTTGGTTTACCCAAGGGTTAAACTCAGGTGACATACGTAGTTGTGATACGTTTAGTGGCAGTATTTAATAGCGCGGATATAGCCATTATAACTTTACTAAGCTTTGATCTCGTTGAGCACAACTTTTTACGTCTAACGTCTATATTTACCTATTATCGAACCCTTTAGTCATGCTTATTTTATTAACTTAATCATATTAGATCCGCACTAAAATTAGATCCGCACTAAAATTTAGTAATAAAAAGACTGCCCAAGAGCAGTCTTTTTATTGCGGAAGCCTTCTTTAATTCTTTGACTTACTGGACATTTGATCAAAGAAGTCATCATTTGTTTTGGCTTCTTTTAATCGATCAAGCAAAAACTCAGTTGCTTGTGACCCATCCATAGGCTGCAGAAGCTTGCGTAAAATCCATACCTTACGCAGAGTCTCTTCATCTAAAAGTCTTTCTTCACGTCGAGTGCCAGACTTTTTGATGTTAATTGCTGGGAAAATACGTTTCTCAGCCAGATCACGTTCTAAGGTAATTTCTTGGTTACCGGTACCTTTAAACTCTTCAAAAATAACACTATCCATTTTGCTACCTGTATCAATTAGTGCGGTAGAGATGATGGTTAAGCTACCCCCCTCTTCGATGTTGCGCGCTGCACCAAAGAATCGTTTGGGTTGAGCTAAAGCATTAGCATCTACCCCTCCAGTTAACACTTTTCCTGATGACGGGATAACGGTATTGTATGCACGGGCTAATCGGGTAATTGAATCCAATAAGATAACCACATCTTGTTTATGCTCTACGAGCCGCTTTGCTTTTTCAATAACCATTTCAGCTACTTGCACGTGACGTTGAGGGGGCTCGTCAAAGGTAGATGCCACAACTTCTCCGCGTACGGTACGCTGCATCTCTGTAACCTCTTCAGGGCGCTCATCGATTAACAAGACAATCAAGTAACACTCCGGATGATTACGGGTAATAGACTGGGCAATCGTTTGTAGTAATACAGTTTTACCTGCTTTTGGAGGGGCAACAATAATCGAGCGTTGACCTTTACCAATCGGTGCAATCAAATCGATGATACGGCCTGTTAAGTCTTCAGTAGTACCATTACCAAGTTCAAGTTTTAACTGCTTAGTAGGAAACAGGGGCGTTAAATTTTCAAAAATGAGTTTATGACGCGAGCGATCAGGTGTATCAAAGTTAATTTCGCCTACTTTTAGTAACGCAAAATAACGTTCAGAATCTTTTGGAGGACGGATGGTTCCTGCAATTGAATCGCCTGTTTTTAAGCTAAAGCGCCGAATTTGACTTGGACTAACATAAATGTCATCAGGTCCAGCCAAATACGATCCTTCAGATGATCGTAAAAAGCCGAAACCATCGGGCAGGACTTCAAGAACACCATCACCATAAATCGCTTCACCGTTTTTGGCATGCTTCTTTAAGATTGCAAAAATAATATCTTGCTTACGACTACGCGCCAGATTATCAAGCCCCATGTCTTTAGCAATGTTAAGTAATTCAGAAACGGAGTTTTTTTTCAGTTCAGTTAAGTTCATAGAGGTTTCATTTGCAGGTTGAGTCATAGTAAGTCGTCAGAATTACAGAGGAAACTATAGAAAATAGATTAATGGGTATTTGTTTATAGGTAAGGTATGAATTGGCAGTCTTTCAATATAGCGTTGAAGTCGGGTTAAAAAATTAGTCACATAGATACTGATTTTAATAAATCAAAGTCATTGCATGCTGTAAAAAGATCTTTACCGCTGTCAGGTAATACAACTAGGCCACATATTAAAATAATAATCGTGTATATAGGCTGATTGGTATGTCGGTTACAGAATAAGATGAACCGTACAAACAGGGTGCTTACTTAGTAAAATTAAGGTTTCTATAAGGGTTTCCCTTAATAATAAGCATTAAGCCAATTAAAAAATCACAATCAATTAAGGTATGTTTAACGAGTATTGATAGAGCATACTAAGATGCAAGAAAGAACAATTGGGTTGTCAACTTTTTTACGTATAACTCATAACACGTACTAGCCATTACTAGGGCTAAAAAATAGCGAATGAACTGTGAAATAATTATTGAAGTACGAGTGATGAATTAAAAAATACGAGCTAATAAGCAACGTTCAATACATCGAATGAGGAATAAGATATATAGACAATTCTAAATGAAACCCCGCACTGTGACAACAGGCCTATTAAGAAGTCAAACTATACGGTGTTTAACCTTGCTCTGTCAATAATTTTATTAGTTTTTAACAGGCACATTGGGTTATTTGACCACTTTACCCTTAATTTATAGTCTGTTTTTAATAAAAGGTCAAAATAACCGGATAAATTCAGATAAAATATTCGGACATTATAAAGCATAAAACGACTATCAAAATGACAGCCGTTTTATACATAGAATCTAGTGCAGCGAAGAGATCGCGGAATGCGAAAATTAAGCGTGTTTATCAATCAAAGCAACTAACTGGTCTTTAGGCTGTAGACCCATAGCCATGTCAACTTTCTCACCCTCTTTAAATATCATTATTGTGGGAATACTACGAATACCAAACTGGCTAGCAATTTCAGGGTTGTCATCCACATCAATTTTAACGACTTTTACTTTATCTTTATAGTCATCAGCGAGTTCTTCCAAAACTGGAGCAATGGCTTTACAGGGGCCACACCACGCTGCCCAAAAGTCGACTAATACAGGTGTATCTGCTTTCAGAACATCTTGTTCAAAATTAGCATCTGAAGAGTTGACGATTAAATCTGACATAATATTATCCTTTTGTGAGTGTTCAATGATGGGCGTATCAAATTCATATTAAAGTATAACTGTGTTAAATAAATAGGTTGTTTGCAAAAAACTAATAAGAGATAACCAATTTACCTTATCCTTATATTAGCATTTATTTCCCTATGATTTGTTTTTAGCCAGTTAAATATGGTTAATGATTGGTATCAGTATGATTGATGGTATACTCAGTGGGCAATTCTATTATTTTAATCAGGTTTAGCTTTTAGTCAAACTTTGAGGCATATAAACTTTCAAAACCCAATTATTTTAGCGATTTATTATGGTAATATCCCCAGAGATTATTGATAAGTTAAACTTTGAAGAAACTCAATATGGACAATCGTTTTTCAAAGATTTCTTAGACAATATTACGTTATATGAAGATGACGATGTTTTAATCATTGATAAACCTGCGGGGCTTTTGAGTACCGATGGTAAGACTCTTAGCGTAAGCTTATTGTCAAGGCTGACGCGTGTCAATCCTGATGTGAAGCTTATTCATCGCTTAGATATGGATACATCTGGATTAATGATTTTTGCTAAAAATAAGGCGGCTCAAACACATATCAGCAAGCAGTTTATCGAGCGCATTCCGCAAAAAGAGTATCAGGCAGTGGTGTCGGGTACATTAGCCACACCGGGAAAGAAAGGCGACATCAATATTCCTGTGCGTTATGAACCAAGTATTAAGCCAAAACATGTCGTAGATCCTAAATGGAAAAAACACGCGCTTACCCATTATGAAGTCCTTCATCATGAACTGCGGCATGGCAAACCTGTCACTCGTGTGGCATTGCATCCTGTGACTGGACGTAGTCATCAACTGCGTGTGCACATGGTGCATTTGGGACATGTCATTATAGGGGATCCAATTTACGCTGAAGGTGAAGCTTTACAGTTGTCATCACGCTTAAATTTGCATGCCCATAAGCTGCGATTGAAGCACCCTACTATGAATGCATGGATGGCGTGGGAAAGTCCAGTACCTTTTTAGTTAGCTTTAGTTAGCCAAATTACTCAAATTAGCCAAAACCCGCCCTTTTCTAAGATAAAATTTGGGGTATACCTAACTTAAAATAAAAAACTCAAGCTAGAGTCAGCGAATTTATTCGACTTATAGTAGTATGAGTTTCCCAGCCTAATAAGCCGCTCATTAGTCTTTACCAAATTCCCTACCAATGGTTGATCAATAGCATCGTTCATATTGCTCAATTGGATTAGGTAAGTTCAGTTAAGTTATTAAGGTTAGGTCGGTTTTAATAGAAATAATGACGAAGTCAAGACATAAAAGCCTCGCGCTTAAGCCTTGATATAGTTAGGTTTTCGGAGTTTGTGAGAGGGGTGCAGGATATGAGAATAAAATTGGCGGTGAAGGAGGGATTCGAACCCTCGATACGCTATTAACGTATACACACTTTCCAGGCGTGCGCTTTCGACCACTCAGCCACTTCACCGTTTAGGGCGTATAGTATAACCAAAGGTAGGCTCATTGTCATCAATACCTTGATCTTTTTGTTTATTAGATTGGTATGGCTTATTTTCTACTCTATTATTTTGACTTTAGACGACCATCTCTGTCGTAAATTTTGCTTATACACTTTACACACTAGGTAGTCATTGGTAGCATAGCGTTTTTTATTACTCTCCTTCCTATGCAAAAGTATTTTTGCTTCATGTTTCTGCTCCAAAGGTAACCTCTTAGGAGGTTCAAGGTTAACTCAAATAGTGTTTAAAAATAGTATTATTCCGCGCTCAATTAGAGCGCAGCTTCTGATGTTACAATATAAATCTCAAATTAAAAAAACAGGGCAGGTGCTGACGAGTATTTGTCGATTATTAGTGGTTCTCATGATACCCCCTTTTCTTTCAGTTATCGCATGGGCGGAGGGCTTTAGTGATTGTAATCAGCATTTTTATGAGGCTACTGAACCAGATTACATTGAACCAAAGCTATTGATTCAAAGTGAAGCACTATGCTTTCATGGCTTTGCGACACTCTACTCTGGTATTTCTCGTACGCCATTATGGTCAGCTGAACATTTAACTCGAGATAGACTCTCTCAAGCAGATACCCTCCCAAGAGAGGATAGTTTTCATATAGAGAGTCGCATACCCAGTAAAAAAAGGTCACAATTAGCTGATTATAAAGGGTCAGGTTATGATCGTGGTCATCTTGCACCAAATGCAGATATGGCTAATCTTAATCAGCAGTATGACAGTTTTAGCCTTGCTAATATCATTCCACAAGTACCAGAAAACAATCGCTACGTATGGCGTAATATAGAGTCTATGACTCGATATTTAGCTAAAAAACATGGAGAGATATATGTGATAACTGGTGTTGCTTATATCGGTGAGAGCGTTAAATCGCTAAACGGCCGTGTTCTGGTACCGACACATGTATTTAAAGCGATTTATATTCCCAAAATAGGTGAAGCTGCCGCCTACTATACGCCAAATGATAGCACTGAGCGTATAGAGGTCATCAGCTTGGACGAGCTAGCACTGCGAACAGGGATAGATGCGTTTCCAGCGGTTAGTATGGAAGCAAAATCTACTACCCTGTTTTTACCGGTTTATATCGGCGAAGAGAGAGAAAGACAAAGTGATTTGGACAGTAAAGAAACCCCTTTGTGGTTAAGACTTTTTATTGAGGTGTTACATTGGCTAGCAAATAACATTATATCAAGGTAGATTATGCATACCCATAATATGATGTGCGATGATGCAGGATAGATTGGTCTAGCCACAGAAATAAAAATGACCAGTGCTTATATATAAATGAATGAGGGTTACGTTATGTTTGAGCCATTCAAGAATGATCATCAAAGCATGCAAGTAGGTGAGCTCATTATCGAAAATCAAACTGATAAAGTCACGGTTTATGGGGATATTGATATCGTCAAAACTCAAACTGGGCTAGAGCATGCGCAAAGATTACAAAGGCTATTTACTAATATAGTCAGTGAACTGAGTGATAGCCTAAATAAGGGGAGCTCAAATAACTCTCAAGAACGAAGTCACGATTCAACTATGCAGCAGGGCGAAGATATGCTTGAACAGAGCAACAGTGTCAAAATGGTTAAGAATCCATTTTCATAATTAATACCATTAAACAAGGTAAGTGCAATATTTGACTCAATTATGTCTAGCTTTCTACAAACTTATCGTTATAATTAGAATAGAACACATGTCGCTTTTAGAAATTCTAAACCTATTCTAAGCCTATCTATATAGTTTTATAATACGTTTAGTTTTAGTATAGAGTCTAACGCATGGTAAGTTCTGCAAGTAGATAAGTTCTGCAAGTAGAACTGAAAGGCAATAGACTCAACATTGAAGACGAATATTCAATCAGTTTGGCATGATATAATTTGATGATAAATAACCAAGCTAGGACTTACTATTAGGTTGTTTATTTTATTTTGAAAGGAATCTCTTTATGAAGTTATTAAATCAATCCGTTTTAGCCCTCTCTGTATTAGGCGTAGCAACCGTAGCTATGGCAGCAGATCCGCTTGCCAATACTAATTGGCAAACATATGATAATGGACAACCAAAAGCCATTGTTAAAATTACTGAGTCTGGTGGTGTATTGACTGGAACTATTGTGTCTACTAAGACTGGTAAACATGTTGGCTCTACAGTTATCAAAGGCCTAAAAGCAGATGGTGGTGGAAAATATAGCGGTGGTAAAATTACTGATCCCGAAAATGGCAAAACTTACCGGCTAACGGCTAACTTGAACGGTAATAGCTTGAAGTTGAAAGGACATCTAGGTCCATTCTCTCGAAGCCAAACATGGAAGAAGAAGTAAGTTATACTAAAAAATATTAGTGTTTTAATATTATTTCTTTATTCCTGTTTAAAGCCCACATTATCTTAAAGACGATGTGGGCTTTTTGCGGCTCTAGGGATAATCGGTTAAAGCATTCCTCATTCAAAGTGAGTTAGTCAAAGAGTGTCAAGAGATGCCAATGAACATTTGTCCCTGCCAAACGTTAATGTCTGAGTTAAAGCAGCAACTCTATACTGATTGTTGTTACCCATTACATAAAGGGGTTAAGCCTGCTGAAACAGCTGAACAGCTTATGCGCTCTCGATATTCAGCTTTCGTATTAAAACGGTCTGACTTCATTGTACAGACGACGTTACCAGCCCAACAGCATCTGCTGGACAAAAAAGAGATCATTGATTGGGCAGCAAAGACACGGTGGGCAGGTCTGGAGGTATTACAGTACCTGCCAAAGGTAGGTAAACGGCATGCACAGGTGGAGTTCAAAGCATATTATCATGAGGGTTCTCATAATGATGAGACTAATAATAAACTTGATTTAAGCAGAGAGATATTAGCCCACCATGAGCTGTCAGTATTCGTTAAAGCCAAACCTAGTGCAGCAGACCCAAAGTGGTACTGGTACTTTTTAGACCCGACAGTAAGAATGAGGTTGACGCAAAAGCAACCTTGTATTTGTGGGTCAGGAGATAAGTTCAAGCACTGCTGTGGGACGTTTATTTAGAGTTAATATCGAGGTCATTAAACACTTGCCCCTACGTCTTTGGCAATAGCAACGCCTTCTTCTATAGTCAAATATTTACGCTGACTCGGTGTATCCTGATAAATAATCTCGCCATCTCGGAATATTAAACATTCATTTACTGCGAGCTGTTGCCACTTTTCGTTTTCTGTCAAGGGTATGGTCACAATAATAGTGACTTTGTCATTATCAGTGGTCACGTCGCCAAAATTTATTGCTAAGTCTTCATCAGCAAGCTTAGCATTACCAAATGGTGCTTTACGGGTTAAATAAAATAACAGAGAGTTTGCATAAGCCAATTGCCAATCGCCATTGGATAATAAGCAGTTAAATAGCCCATTAGCGGCTAAATAGCGACATTGAGCCGTTAAGAATTTAAATAAATCGTCGTTTGGTGGGCGAGTTTTAAATGTGGATTTTAAACGGTTGATGAGATAACAAAATGCCACTTCAGAATCAGTTGTTCCTACGGGCCGACAATGAGTAGCATTTCCATTATCCTGCAGGCGTTGACAGCGCTGTATAAAGCCATCATTCATCTGTCCATTATGCGCAAACACCCATTGTTCACCCCACACCTCTCTGACGAAAGGATGTGTATTCGCTAAACAGTTATGTCCTTGAGTTGCTTTACGTATATGCGCCACCACATTCAATGCTTTGATTGGGTAATTTTTTACCAGCTCTGCAATGGGTGATTCAAAACTGGCCTTATCGTCATGAAACAAGCGTAGGCCTTTCCCTCGATTTTGAGCGGGATCATTACCATTGTTCTCACACAAACTTGGCTCAAAAAAGGCAATACCGAATCCATCACTATGATGATCTGTATTACCGCCGCGCTTGCGGAACCCTGCAAAGCTAAACCCAATATCGGTTGGCGTATTGGCATTCATACCAAGGAGTTGACACATAGATTGCTTACCCCTTATCCATTTTTAGCATCATTAACGTGTTCGACATCAATACTGTCTAAGAGTTGTGTTGCTTTTTTTAAGTCTGCGCTTTGTACCCATAAGACGGCTCCTGAGTTCATTCCAGGTATGGCGCTTAGTGCTTGTATCGATACAGGGATCCCATTATTTCGCAATAAGTTGGCATGCAATTCACCCTGAATATTGGTATCGTAACTTGCTAATTTGTGCCAGTCATCAACTTGATTACTCATAATCATTCCTTGTTTTGTGCTTTCAGTGGCAATTTTTGAACTTCTATGAAATATCTTTTTATAAGATGTTAGTTGCATTCAGACGACGTGTTTCACGTGAAACATTCAAAAAATTAATGTGTCAGTTTTGAGTTGAATTTCCTAGACATCGCCAAAGCCAGAGGCCCAATTAATGTGTCCCACTGGATAGGCATCAATATGAAATCCATTGGGGTAATCTTTGAAGCCGGGTTTGTCTTTTAGTTGTTCAATTGCTGACTGTGCTTCAGCTTCATTAGCGAATACCCCAATGAGCTTAAAATCCTCAACGTCGTTTTCTCTGTTATCATTTTTAAAGCGGGCATGCTCTAAGACATAAACAGTCTGTTGATTACTGCGTAATTTTTCAACCTCGCTCCAATGATAAGCGGCTAAGCGCTTCATTAGATCGGGATTTTTTACCATGATATTATCGCCAGTTCGACCTTGCTCACGATTGTAGTAAATGACATTGAGGCGCAGCAGCCAAAAGGTAACGGCTGCCATCGCTAACATGATGGGTAACGCTTGTTTTTCATTTTCACTTAACGAGCGTATGGTTTCATAGCCTTCAATAAAAGCGTACATTTTTTGCGTATCGAAATTGACGGATTCGCCATCTCCTGCATCTCCCCAAGTAGTACAGAAGTCATTAATGGTAATGGCAATATCCATGACATAATGCTCGATACTGACCTCAGTGAAGTCAAGAAGACCTGTTAAAGTCTCTTGGTCATTACCTAAGTTCCATAAGGTGTTATCGGCAAACATATCTAAATGGCATAACCCTTTAGGCAAGCTATCTAACGGTAGTGCTTCATAGCCTTCCCAAATAGCGCGCATAAGCTGTGCTTCATCAGAAGGCATAAACTGCATTTCACGATCTCGGACTTTATCCCAAGGGTATAAAGGTACACCATAGTCTTCTGCTGGCGTTAAGCTTTGCAGCGTATCATGTAGCTTTGCCAAAGCCTTACCCATCGTATGACACATATGGGCTGTGGTCTTTTTAGGATGCGTCCCAGAGAGGCAAGGCACAAGTGTAATGGCTTTATTTTCATAATGAATTAAATACTCGTTATCTGCGTTTGCTTTAACACTTTTTTTAGCCAGTGGTGCCGCTACAGGTAGTTGCGTCTTTAAGATATTTAAAATAGAGGCCATTTTTTCGATGTCTGCTGGTGGGCGCTCTTCGAATAAGGTAAAGACATAAGAGTATTCACCCTCGTCATCTTCGGTCGTCTGGATAAACCAATTGGAGTTTTTTACCCCTTGAGTGATGGGAATAGCCTTGCTAAATGACACGCCAAAAGCTTGGCAAAAAGCAGTAAATTGGTCTTCTGACAGATGAGTATAAACAGACATGTGGTTCTCTTAATTGGTTTTTTTAAATAAGTTTATTCGCACAACAAGGCACTCTATACACTTATTATACCGAAAATAAAGCAACAGATATCTAATGTATTAATATTTACAGGATCATTGGCATATTGAGTCATGCGTTCTTTTAATATGCTGTCTTGTTATGATGAGCCAAATTAATGGAGTTCTAGGCGTTAAGCGCCGCCAAATGGCTGTTATATACCTACTTTCCTATAACTATTTTCCTATACTTATTTCTTAACCTAAAAGCTTTTTATCTAAAAACCACGCATATCTTCTATACTTCAACGTATACTTAGCTTACCCTAATATAAACACGATAAAAATCGAGCGTAGTGCATGAGCCGTATACATCACACTCGATCGTTGTACCTTGACATAAGTGGTGCTTGATAATTCCAGCTAAGCGGCTAATTAATTTTTTTAAAATTAGCTCTATTTTACTTAATGAATTTTACTTAATGACAAGCAATCTTAATAATAGGCTTTAACGTGATGCTATTTTCACTGTCTTTAGCCGCTTGGTTAATATCATTAAACTCGTAGAATTTAACGAGTTTATCAAACGGAAATTTACCCTTTTGGTATAAATCTACCAGCTCAGGAATAAGTTTCTGTGGTGCGGTCTTGAGAGTAATCGCTATCACCACTCGTCATTAATAAGGCAGTGGAATAAGTAGAAGCGGAGTGAAAAACAGGCCTAAGGACGCTCTATGTTTTAGATAGGGCAATTATTAAAGAGGCGAGGTAGGAGAAGGCCAGATAGTCTTGTTAATTTTAGAGGACTTCAATAGATCGCTACAAGGTAGTCATCGATAGGAATAGCCTAAGTAATGGATCTGAATTATGTCCTATTTGATGTTGATAGCAACAAACCTGCACCTATAAACACACCACCAGTTAGTCGATTAAAAAAAGTGGCACGTCCAGATTTCATGATCCATTTCGAGGACTTTGCGCCCATATAGGCATAGGTTAATAGCCAGAATAACTCTAATAAAACAAAGGTGGTGGCAAACGCCAAATATTGTTGTAGCATATTGGCATTTGGATTGATAAATTGTGGGAAGAGTGCCGTAAAAAATACAATTGCTTTAGGATTGCTGGCCCCCACAAGGAAACCATTCAAATAAAGTTTATAAGATGACCTCACATGACGTTTGTTTGACATCGCTAAAGAGTCTGATAGCGTGTGGCTTTGGCCAATCTCATAGGTTGTTTGAGTAGACAAAAGCGCCTTCAAACCAAGATAAACTAGATACCCTGCGCCAAACCATTTAATGATATTAAAAATAATCTCAGATGAAGCCACAATAACGCCAAGTCCAGTAAATGACAATGTCATTATAATCGTAATGGCTGTTAGACTACCTAATGCGGTAACAACGCCTGCGCGTAATCCAAAACCAATGCTTTTTGTCATACACACCAGTGTGCTTGGTCCAGGTGATGCGGTTAATATTAGCACCGTTAGAAAATAGAATAGCCAAGTGTGTGAAGTCATAATTAAATCCAGAAAAGAACGAGCTTGAATGAAATGGACGCATGCAAAAAAGGTTATTGGCTGACCATGCCAATATTCGCAATTTTATAAAACCAGTTTTGTTGAAATTTCTTAGATAATAAATAAAAGTGTTATCTCAGATTAGCATAAAATCGGCTATGAATTTTGCTAAAATGCAACAATGGTATATAGCATAATGACAGCGCTTAAATTAACCGCGATGAAACAATAAGCATAACTCAATAGGACAAACGCATGTTAGCGAAACGAATCATTCCATGTTTAGATGTAGATAATGGGCGTGTGGTAAAGGGGGTGCAGTTTGTTGATATTAAAGATGCTGGCGACCCTGTAGAAGTGGCTCGTCGTTATAATGAGCAAGGAGCCGATGAGATTACTTTTTTAGACATTACCGCCACTCATCATGGTCGTGATACGACTTACGATATGGTTGAACGTATTGCAGAAACAGTGTTTGTACCGCTGACAGTGGGCGGTGGAGTACGTAAAATTGAGGACATTCGTAACTTGCTAAATGCTGGTGCCGACAAAGTAGCGATAAATTCAGCTGCCGTGTTTACACCGGAGTTTGTTGGCGAAGCAGCAGAAAAGTTTGGTAGTCAATGTATTGTTGTGGCAATTGATGCTAAACGTGTCGACGATGTCGATGGTATGCCCAGATGGGAGATATTTACCCATGGAGGCCGTAAGCCTACCGGCATTGATGCCGTGGCTTGGTCCGAAAAGATGGCTGAGCTTGGTGCCGGCGAGTTACTGGTTACCTCAATGGATGGTGATGGTACTAAAAAAGGCTACGACTTACAGCTGATGAAAGCGATAACTGACAGGGTAAATGTGCCAGTTATTGCCTCGGGTGGTGTGGGTACCTTGCAACATTTGGCAGACGGTGTTCTTGAAGGTGGTGCCGATGCAGTGCTAGCAGCCAGTATCTTCCATTTTGGGGAATATACAATTACTGAGGCTAAGCAGTTTATGACTGGTCAAGGCATTGAAATGAGGCTGATATAGATTTGCTGTAGATGATCACATAGCATGAGGCGTTAAATGGTTTTTAAGTTTGATGTTATAAAGATAGTGATGTCAGTTAATAATACATACTAGAATAATAATAAATACTAAAAAATGTTATCATAGCGATACTAAACTTAGCCATATGATAAGCGCTAAATTTATAACTTTTGTCTTTAAACCCCTATTGGTTTTATCTAGGATTTTTTATGCAGGACTTACAGAAAGAAAGAGATGACATCACTCACATTGAGGGCCATTTGCATCAAAACAGTCATGCCCGTATTGGTATTGTTGTGGGACGCTTTAATGCATTTGTCGTAGAGTCGTTAGTTGAAGGTGCTATTGATGCTTTATTACGCCACGGTGTATTGGGCAGTAATATTAGTGTCATTAGAGTGCCAGGCGCATTTGAATTACCGTTAGCAGCGCAGCGTGCTGCTGAGTCAGATAAATTTGATGCTATTGTCGCCCTTGGTGCCGTCATTCGAGGCAGTACACCCCACTTTGAATATGTGGCTGGTACGTCTGCTAACGGCCTTAATAGCGTGGCGATGGATTATAATATTCCGGTTATTAACGGCATCTTGACGACAGATAGTATCGAACAAGCCATTGAGCGGGCGGGCACAAAAGCAGGTAATAAAGGTGCTGAGGCAGCTATGGTAGCGCTTGAAATGATCGCTGTATTGTCTCAAATTGAAGCAGATTATGAATATGGCACTGACGATGATGACGATTAATGGGGTGCTATTAATCAAATTGTTATAGTGGACCATAGTATTATGTATATTAACAAAATATAGAGCAATCGTCGGGATTATCGGCGGTTGTCAACATGCCTTTTATAATCAACACTTTTTATAATAAATGCCTTGATTTAGTCATAGGTAATTTTTCAGAAGATCTTTAAAAGCCTTCAGTCTTTTAGCACAAGATAATTTCAAGTAATAGCATCCATCTTTAAGAGCATCCATCCATGAGTAAGCAGAATCCGGTAAAAGCTGACAGCAATCAATTCGACATTAAAGAATCAAGCTATAAAACGAGCCATACTGCCGTGCGCAAAGCCCGCCGTTTTGCGTTACAGGGCTTGTATGAATGGTTGATGACGGACCATCGTTTTGAGCAAACAGGGCACGGCGAGTGGCAATCAAATGCCCCGCACGATATTGCGGCACGTACAAGAGCAAATAATGCCATGCACACTGTGCACTTAGGTTACTATCATGAAATGATGCGTGATATTCCTGAGCAGATTGAGGAACTTGAGGTATTAATTTCTCAACATCTTGACCGACATATTAATCAAATAGATATGGTTGAACATGCGGTATTATTGATTGGTGCATACGAGCTTAAATATAGTTTGCATATTCCTTACAAAGTAGTGCTGGATGAGGCAATGAAACTCAATACGCATTTTGGAGCAACGGATGCTCATAAATTAATTAATGCTGTAATGGATAAGCTAGCGGCTGAATTACGCACTTTAGAGGTTGAAGCAGATACCGAGCATAAAGATAAAGTCGCCGAGAAAGCGGCTCATAATAAAGCATCTTTGGATGCAAATGCTAAGCCTAACTTAGGTTCTGAGCCAGTTAAACCAGAAGAAAATCATGCTGAAACCCTTAAAAATGTTTCAAAACCAAGAATTGGCCGAAAGTCTGTGACACAAAGTAAAGCTGGCGATTGATATTCAAGTGACTGAATTTGATTTGATATATCGTTATTTTAAATTAGAGGAAGACAAACCGTCTTCCTCTAGCACATCTTCTGCTTCTATTATTAAAAGCATAGGTGATGATGCTGCGGTAGTTGGGTTCTCAGAAAATAGCCAGATGGTTACCTGTATAGATACTCTGGTTCAAGGTCGCCATTTTAGTGATGACTGGAATCAAATTAATGAGTTAGCCTTTTCTATCGGTTATAAAGCAGTGGCAGTGAATGTTTCAGATATTGCGGCCATGGGTGCAAAGCCTCATAGTTTGTTATTAGCTTTAACGCTACCTAAACGTTTGGCAAATGAAGAATGGCTACGTACGTTCGCCAAAGGCTTACATCATGCTTGCCGTCAGTTTGATGTACGCTTAATAGGGGGCGATACCACACGACATGATAAGTTAGTGTTGAGTGTGACTGCCAATGGCATTATAGAAAACGGTACTCGGCCTATTTATCGAAATGGGGCTAAAGTAGGCGATAAAGTGTATGTCTCAGGAACATTAGGTGATGCCTGTTATGCGCTTAATCATCCACACAGAGCTATAGGTCAGCAATTAGCACACCGTTTGCACATGCCTACGCCGCGCATACATCTTGGTCAGGCTTTAGCTAAATTAGGCAACGTTACCTCTATGATTGATGTGTCAGATGGGCTAGCACAAGATTTAAATCATATTTGTCAGCAAAGTAAGGTTGCGATGCGGCTTAATTTAGAGCACTTACCTAGTAGCGATCCTCTACAGCAGGTTGAGCTCCTAGAAAGGCTTCGTTGCCAGCTGACGGGCGGAGATGACTACGAGCTGGCTTTTACTTTACCTGTCAATGAGTCACAGCCTAGTGGGTTGAGTATTGACTTAAGTAAAGACTTAAATATGAAAGTTACCTGTATCGGTGAAGTAGTGGCCCATAATACTGTCGTAGATAGTAAGACAAATATACATATGGTTTATCGTGGCAGTATGGTTACTGAAAACAGTCCTTATCCGTTCAAATCATTACCTGAGTTAAAAGGGTTTCAACATTTTTGACTAAATCCCATATGCTATTATTCTATGTGTTATTAATGTCACTTCATTATTATAAAAACATAATAGTATCCATCGTGCTAGTTAGTTAAGCTTCTATAAAAGTCTGCTATTGCAGTTTGGTATTCACTTCATGAATAATAATCCTTCAAATCCTGAATCATCTCCAGACCTTTCCCATCAAAAACCTGATATCCGCAAAGCAAATGTTTGTCCTCCTTTGCCACATGACGCTAGTCTTTTTAATAAGATGGTGTATCTACTTGGTATTGGTTTCGGCAGTGGTCTTCCCAAGCGTGCTCCTGGCACATGGGGAACATTAGCCGGTTTAATTGTTGCTATTCCTATTATGTCGCTAGGGTTTCTAGCATTTGTATATATTGTAATTGCGGCCAGCCTTATAGGCGTATGGATTTGTCATCGTACTTCAACAATTATGAATGTTCATGACGACCCGCATATTGTGTGGGATGAATGGGTGGGGATTTGGTTTACTCTTATACCCATGGCCTTTATCATTACTTATATGCCGCAACAGCTAACGAGTACGCTTTATTGGTCGGGTATGGCGTTGGCATTTGGGCTATTTAGATTTTTCGATATTATTAAGCCAAACCCGATTAAATGGGTGGACATAAAGGTTAGCGGGGGGCTAGGTATCATGCTAGATGATATTCTAGCAGGTATCATGGCAATGGTAGCTTGGCTTATGATTGTCGCATTAGTGATGAGTTTTAATCCCGCCTGATTTTTTTGAATATTATTAGTTACCGTGATGTGGGTAATTTATAACTCTTGATATGACCTACTCCTGATACAACTGAATCGTCTTTTGTCTTTTATAACTTAAAAATGTAATTTAACTAATAGACTTATAATTATGAAAAATTCTCTTACCACTATAGTACTTGCTGCTGGCAAAGGAACGCGTATGCAGTCAGCAAAGCCTAAAGTTTTGCAAACGTTGGCAAATAAACCATTATTAGCGCATGTTTTAGACACCTGTCAAAGTATAAATGTTGATAAGACAATTGTCGTGTATGGCTTCGGTGGTGATCAAGTGAAGTCCGCAATGTCTGATTATCCGCTGACTTGGGTAGAGCAAGCCGAACAACTGGGTACAGGTCATGCTGTTAAAGTGGCTTTAGATGAATTACCAAATGAGGGCAAGAGCCTTATCCTATACGGGGATGTACCGCTTGTCACTGCAAAGACACTGACTAAGCTTAAAGAAGCCAATCAAGATGGCGTTTCTATGTTGACCTTAACGGTAAGCGACCCCTTCGGGCTTGGTCGTATCAAGCGTAATTCTCAAGGTAATATCATTGCCATTGTGGAACAAAAAGATGCCAGTGAAGAAGAACAAGAAATACGTGAGATTAATAGTGGTATCTATTGTGTGGATAATACTCTACTACATAAATATCTCCCAAATCTATCAAATGATAACGCCCAAGAAGAGTATTATTTGACAGATATTGTAAAAATGGCAGTTGCAGACGGTATCGCCATAACAGCTATTGAACCTGAGCATGAATTTGAAATTGAAGGTGTGAATAATCGCCAACAGCTCTCGGAGCTAGAACGCCGCTTTCAAGCAAAGCTAGTGGCAGATTTGCAAATACAGGGCGTTCAATTTGCTGATCCGAATAGGGTTGATGTACGAGGTAGTATCACAGTTGGCACAGATGTGTTTGTCGATATCAATGTAATTTTTGAAGGTAGAGTTATTCTAGGCAATAATGTCACTATTCAAGCAGGTTGTGTTATTAAAAATAGCACGTTAGCAGACAATGTTTCTGTTAAGCCTAACTGTGTCATTGATGAAGCGATAATCGGTAATGACGTAAGTATTGGTCCTTTTGCTCATCTTCGCCCAGGAACAATAGTTGACGATAAGGCACGCTTAGGTAATTTTGTTGAGATTAAAAAGTCCCAAGTTGGCAAGGGAAGCAAAGTTAATCATCTGAGCTATATCGGTGACGCACAAGTTGGTGCTGGCGTGAATGTTGGTGCTGGCGTGATAACCTGCAACTATGATGGGATTAATAAATATAAGACAACAATAGGCGACAATAGTTTTATCGGTACAAACTCCTGTTTGGTTGCTCCGCTTACTATAGGTCATACTGTGACCATTGGTGCAGGCTCTGTGATTACAAAAGATGTAGAGGATAATGCGCTTGCTATTGCCAGAGGTCGTCAAGTACAAAAAGACAACTATCAACGTCCTGAAAAGAAGAAATAGTATAATGCGCATAGGCACATTGGCATGTTATTGTATTGGTAATTATTTACAAAAAAATATTAAGGACTCGTTATGTGTGGAATAGTAGGTGCTGTTGCTGAGCGTAATATCTCTCATATTTTATTAGAAGGCTTAAAGAGGCTTGAATACCGAGGTTATGACTCAGCTGGTCTGACCGTGATTCGTAATTCTGAGCTACATCGTGAGCGTCAAGTGGGGAAGGTAAATGAGCTGGTCAAGGCAGTAGATAAAAACCCTGACTTTTTCGAGGGCAAAACAGGTATTGCACATACTCGGTGGGCAACGCACGGCGAGCCAGCACAATGTAATGCCCATCCTCATGTCTCTGGTAAAGTTGCTGTTGTACATAATGGTATTGTAGAAAACTACGCTGAATTAAAACAAGAGCTACTTGATAAAGGCTATATTTTTACCTCTCAAACAGACACAGAAGTAGTCGCTCATTTAGTTGCTGATGCTTATAAACAAACCAACAATTTGTTTCAAGCCGTAGAAAAAGTTATACCACGTTTAGAAGGTGCCTTTGCACTCGGTGTATTACATGTTGATGAGCCAGATACTTTAATAACGGTGCGGTTGGGTTCACCTTTGGTTATTGGTGTGGGTATCGGAGAAAATTTCATTGCCTCAGATCAATTGGCGCTACTCCCCGTTACAAATCGTTTTATGTATCTTGAAGAAGGCGATATTGCCTTGATTACGCGCGATATCATTAGTGTATTTGCTGATGGCAAACCGGTATCACGCCCAGTAAAAGAGCTTGACGCTAAGCAACATAATGCTGATAAGGGCGAATTTAAGCATTATATGCTTAAAGAAATTTATGAGCAACCTGATGCTGTGGCTCGAACTATTGAGATGGGAGTGGACGCTGATGATCTTAAGGTTGAGTTTTTAGCTCGTCATGAAGAGCAATTGAAGAATGTGCGTTATATCCAAGTACTGGCCTGTGGAACTAGCTATCATGCAGGTATGGTGGCTAAGTACTGGTTTGAGAATCTTACTCGTATCCCTTGTTCTGTTGAGGTAGCCAGCGAATTCCGCTATCGCAATCCTGTTGTTGTAGATGATACTTTGATGGTGTGTATTTCACAATCTGGCGAAACTGCAGATACACTTTCGGCGTTACGTGACATTCAACGCCGTGTAAAAGAAGGTAAAGTCAAAGGTCTGGTAAGCCTTGCACTTTGTAATGTGGCTACCTCTTCGTTGGTACGCGAAACCGATATATTTTTACCGACGCTCGCTGGCGTAGAAATTGGTGTTGCCTCGACTAAAGCCTTTACAACCCAATTGGCAGCATTAATGCTATTGGTTCTTAAATTAGGTAAAGTACAGAATCGTATTGAGCAGGCTGAAATCTCTAAAATGATTACAGAGTTACATAATCTGCAAGGTCAATTACACAGTAGCTTGGCATTAGACCAATCCATTGAGCTGTTGAGTGAGAAATTTGAGAATAAAAAGAGTACCATATTCTTAGGGCGTGGTGTGCAGTTTCCAATTGCTTTAGAGGGTGCCTTGAAACTGAAAGAGATCTCATATATACATGCTGAGGGATATGCGGCAGGTGAGTTGAAACATGGCCCATTAGCTCTAGTTGATAAAGATATGCCTATTGTCGTACTTGCTCCAAAAGACAGTATGCTTGATAAGTTGAAGGCCAATATGCAAGAAGTGCATGCTCGACATGGTGAGCTATTTGTTTTTGCAGGCGAATCTAGCAAGATAGAAAGTGACGATCGCTTACACGTAATTAACGTACCCGATGTATACGAACCACTGGCACCCATAGTTTATAGCATACCTGTACAGTTTTTATCGTATCATGTGGCTATTATGAGGGGCACCGATGTCGATCAACCTCGTAACTTGGCTAAGTCTGTTACTGTTGAGTAAGTGATAAGTGCTACAATATTTAGTAAGCCATATTTACCAAGTTTAACACAGTCATTTTGTTTAAATTAATGTGTATTATGGCTTGTGCTCATTTGAAGTAATGTACATTTTACGGGTTAACAACGTCTAAATAGTGTCTGCTCTGTAGCTAACATGACACTACTTTCTTCGAAAGCATGCGTGCTTGATGATAATGTATCCCATTATGACCTTCATAATTTAAATGAAGGCACATCCTAACAAGTAGAATAGAGAATTTGTCATCAACATGTGTTAAATTTAGCAAAAGAAAAATTCGCATTAGCTAGCCAATCAAAAATAGTATTAAATTTTTTGTATTTTAATTACTCTCCTTTTAATTATAGGAAAACATTATGAGTTATCAAAAACAACTAGAAAGAATAAAAAATGACACTGGTTTCATTGCTGCGTTGGATCAAAGTGGGGGTAGTACACCGAAAGCGTTACGTATGTATGGTGTGGAAGAAAATGAATACGAAAATGATGACCAGATGTTTGCTAAAGTTCATGAAATGCGTACACGTATCATGACTTGTGAGTGTTTCGATAGTCAGCGTGTACTCGGTGCTATTTTGTTCGAGGATACGATGGATCGTGAAGTCAACGGTAAGCCAACTGCAAACTATCTTTGGGAAGAAAAAAATATCGTACCGTTTTTAAAGGTAGATAAAGGGTTGGCTGAAGAGATGGATGGGGTTCAGCTTATGAAACCTATTCCTACCCTAAGTACGCTGTTAGAGAAAGCTAAAAACTATCCTATTTTTGGTACTAAAATGCGTTCAGTAATACATACCGACTCACAAAGTGGTATCGAAAAAGTGGTACAACAACAATTTGATGTGGCTAAACAGATTTTATCTGAAGGCTTTATGCCAATAGTTGAGCCAGAAGTAAATATTAAAAGCGATAAAAAACTGCAAAGCGAAGTGTTATTGAAAAAAGAGATTTTACGTAATCTTGAACGTTTAGAGGATGACCAACAAATCATGTTAAAGCTGACTTTACCTGAAGAAGCAGGTTTTTATAAAGAGTTGGTTGATCATCCAAAAGTACTTAAAGTTGTGGCACTTTCGGGCGGATATAGCCGAGATGAAGCGTGTGATCGTTTAAAACAAAACCCAGGTATGATTGCCAGCTTCTCCCGTGCTTTTACCGAAGGATTATCTAAAGGTCAGACAGATCAAGAGTTCTCAGACACGATAAATGCTTCAATTGAAAAAATATATACCGCATCTAAAGTTTAATTTGAACTCAAGTGGTTTTTTTAAAACTAAGCACAGCAATTTAAGTTTTTTTAACTGTATATTCTTTCAACTATATTTGTGTTTAACCATAACCTATTGCAAAAAAGCTTGAATCTGAAGATTCAAGCTTTTTTGGTTTATACCTTAGTTTGACAAAGGTCATATGCTTAAGTGGGATCAACCGTTAAACTTCTTTATAAAGCTGACGGCCCTCTGTATGATACTTTTTCGTCATCTCTTCCATCCCTTTTTGAACCTCTTCAAAACTAGCTTCACCAACTTGACCTACTAGCTCCGTATCTACCTCTTTTATCAGATGGGCTTCATCTTTCAGGTCACCAGAGCTTGGCGTTACAGGTTTTTTTAGACCAGCAGCATATTCACGTACATTTTGAGTGATTTTCATTGAACAGAACTTAGGCCCACACATTGAGCAAAAATGTGCCGATTTATGCGCGTCTTTAGGTAACGTCTCATCATGGTATTCACGAGCTGTATCTGGGTCCAAAGCTAAATTGAACTGATCATCCCAGCGGAACTCAAATCGGGCTTTAGACAACGCATTGTCTCGAGCCTGAGCGCCTGGGTGACCTTTAGCTAAGTCGGCTGCATGGGCGGCAATTTTGTAAGTAATGATGCCATCTTTAACGTCCTTCTTATTTGGTAAGCCTAAATGCTCTTTTGGGGTAACATAGCAAAGCATTGCCGTACCAAACCAACCAATCATGGCGGCTCCGATTGCACTAGTAATGTGGTCATAACCAGGGGCAATATCGGTGGTTAATGGTCCAAGCGTGTAGAAAGGCGCTTCATGACAAATTTCAAGTTGCAGATCCATATTCTCTTTAATACGGTTCATGGCAACATGGCCTGGGCCCTCAATCATAACCTGTACATCATGTTTCCACGCCACTTGAGTCAGCTCGCCAAGCGTACGCAGTTCACCAAATTGCGCATCATCATTTGCGTCTTGAATACAGCCAGGACGAAGACCATCGCCTAAACTAAATGCCACATCATACTGTTTCATGATTTCGCAAATATCTTCAAAATGCGTATACAAGAAACTTTCTTTATGATGCGCAAGACACCACTGCGCCATAATAGAGCCACCACGAGACACAATCCCAGTTAAGCGTTTAGCCGTCAAGGGTACATAGCGAAGTAGTACGCCCGCATGAATCGTAAAGTAATCCACACCTTGCTCGGCTTGCTCAATAAGTGTATCGCGGAATATCTCCCACGTTAGATCCTCAGCAACACCGTCTACTTTTTCTAATGCTTGATAAATAGGTACGGTGCCAATAGGCACGGGGGAGTTTCGGATAATCCATTCACGGGTTTCATGAATATGTTTGCCCGTTGACAAATCCATGATGGTATCGCCACCCCAACGTGTTGCCCAAGTCATTTTTGCGACTTCTTCATCAATGTTTGAGCTAAGCGCCGAGTTACCAATGTTCGCATTAATTTTAACCAAGAAGTTACGTCCGATAATCATTGGCTCAGATTCAGGGTGGTTAATATTATTAGGAATAATGGCGCGGCCTGCTGCTACCTCATCACGCACAAATTCTGGTGTGATGATTTTAGGCGTATTAGCCCCAAAAGTTTCACCTTCATGTTGACGCATGTCAGTGAGTTCATGCTGCTTTTGGGTTTCACGAATGGCGATATATTCCATCTCAGGCGTAATAATACCCTGACGTGCATAGTGCATTTGAGTAACATTGCGCCCAGCTTTAGCACGGCGTGGTTTATCAATATGGGAAAATCGGAGGTTAGCTGTCTTAATATCGCTGGCCCGCTCACGGCCATAACGACTGGATAGGCCCTCTAAAATCTCAGTATCACCGCGCTCTTCAATCCAGCCTTCTCGAAGTTTAGGCAATCCCTTCGTTAAGTCAATATCTACATTCGGATCGGTATAGGCCCCTGAGGTGTCATACACATAAAAAGGTGGATTTTTCTCACCATTCTCAAGGCCGAAACCACCAGTAGGCGTATCCGTAAGCGTAATCTCACGCATAGGTACTTGGATATCGGGACGCGATCCTTCGATATAAACTTTTTTTGAGGCAGGCAGATTGCGAGTTAGATCGCGTGCCTCTTCATCAAAGCGGGCATCTTTTGAAGAGCGATGGGCAGGCGTTTTAATCGTCTTATCTTTTATAGGGTTATCATTAGCGGCTATGGTAGATTGCATGGTCATGGCGTAGTCCTATTTCTATTATTATTGGCAAGTGCCAAATTACTGTTGAAACAGTCAAATAAAAACGACTCGGCTGACAGTGCACACACCCTTAATATTGCTAGTTAATAATAACTAACCCCTATTATAGCTTAACCTGACTCTCATTGGTGTAGAGGCTAGTGGGGATAAAATTATAACTATCTAACAGAAATTAAGGAAGTTTAAGGTGACTTTCCTACGACGGTATTAACCGTATCAGGTTCAACGGGTAATGTCTCAGCGATTAAATCAATTATTAGTGAAACGCTAATAATTGATTTAATCGCACCCCGAGTCGATATTATAGCAATACTATACTAGCAAAGTTTTATCGAAATACCTAATGGTATGCAGTAATGAAGAATAGAGGTGGATTAAAAGGCTTAAGTCGGAGATTCATTCGCTTAATTTAGCTGATTACCTATTTTTTTTTACTTTTTTACTCTTTACGATATTTGCCATCTCCATGACTAAGTACCTCAACGCTTACTTTACATAAATTACATTTGAGGGCGAGATTTGCTTTTTTCGATAAGTCAATGACTCGGCCTGGTGTAAATGGACCACGGTCATTAATCTTTACAACAACGGACTTTTTATTTTTCAGGTTAGTCACTTTTACTTTAGAACCAAAAGGCAGAGATTTATGTGCAGCAGTCATCGAATACATGTTATATATTGCCCCTGACGCCGTTCTTTTGCCATGGAAGCCAGGTCCGTACCAAGAGGCCAGTCCCGCATTTGCAGGAATACTGAGCAAAATGGCTGACGCAACAGCGAATGGCTTGAGAAGTTTCTTCATGGGTATAGCCTTTTATCTGTTAATATTTAGACGAAACATTCCTAAGAATATTTTGAGTTTAGAATAACAAACAGTAAAACAGCGAAGTACGATTATAACTTATTTTGAACTAATTTGTTTTGAACTAATTTTCTGACAGTGTAGCCTATATTAAAAGTAATGACCTTTTATGTCTTAGGAGTTTGTATCGTGTATCATTTGTTACTGTGAAGATAGACGCTGGTGGATACGCACATGTTTAAATCTGCGCGTGAAATAGAAGACAGATGAACCCGCTTCTTTACCATCAAAATATTTATATAATGTTACACTGAAAACAAGCTTAATACCCAATTATTAACCCACATTTACTATATCAAAAGCTAGATTTGAGCCCACAGAACCCTTAGTTGAATAAGGTTTAGCGGTGCTTTTGAGCCAACTAAAAATTATTATATAAAATGTTTTAAGCTATTAATGTTTTCTCAATCTTTCTTGGCATTTTTTAATGTCATTAACTTTGGTTACAAGGTTTTAACAAAAAACGCTTCATTTCATCAAACTGTCATATTAAAGCGTCAAAATGTGCTCAATATCAATAGGGCATAGAAGAATACTGTTATTAACAGTGCGTTCATTAATTATTGTTTAATGACAATATATGATCCTAATACCAGTCATTCGTAGATGTGTTTTTAGTCCCATTACTTATAACAATTATCATATTCATAACTAATTAACTCTTCAGGAGAGACCATGCGTTATTCATTATTGGCAGTAGCAGTAGCAAGTGTATTAACCTTAGCTGCTTGCGATAAAAAAACTGATGACACTGCAACAACTGGTGAAACACAAGCAAACACTACTGAGACTACAGTACCGGCTGAGAATACTACTGGTTCGTCAGCCACTGGTAGCACGGAACGCTATAAAGATATAGAAGGCGTAGAAATGAACGTCAGTGGTGCTGGTGCTTCATTCCCAGCGCCTATTTATCAAAAGTGGTCTGCTGACTTCCAAAGTGCAACTGGAGGCCAAGTAAATTATAACTCTATTGGTTCGTCTGGTGGTGTTAAACAAATTAAAGCTAATACTGTAGACTTTGGTGCTTCAGACAAACCACTTAAGCCAGAAGAATTAACAGAAGCGGGTTTGATTCAGTTCCCAACAGTAATCGGTGGTGTTGTACCAGTTGTTAACGTTGAAGGTGTAGAGCCAGGTAAACTTGTATTGAGTGGTAAAGTGCTTGCTGATATCTACTTAGGTAAAATCACTAAATGGAATGATCCTGCAATTGTTGCATTAAATGAAGGTCTCAAACTCCCTGATTCTAAAATTACCACGGTTCATCGTTCTGACGGTTCAGGCACTACTTTTAACTTCACTTATTATTTAAACGAAGTTTCAGGAGATTGGTCTGCTGTGGGCGTTGATAAGAGTGTCGAATGGCCAACTGATAAATTAGGTACTGGCGTTGGCGGAAAAGGTAACGAAGGCGTAGCGGGTATGGTTGAACAGGCCCCTAACTCAATTGGTTATGTTGAGTATGCTTATGCTAAACAGAACGATATGTCTTATGCTGCTATGGTCAACGCTGCAGGTAATACCGTTCTACCTTCGGCTGAATCATTTGCTGAATCTGGTAATGTTGATTGGTCGAAAGCTGAAGGTTTCTATAAAGTTATCGCTAATTCTGAAACTGAAAATGCATGGCCGATTGCTGCTGCAACGTTCATTCTAGTTCATAAAAACCCACAAAACCCAGAGAAAGTTGCTGGTGTTCTTAACTTCTTTAACTGGGCATATAACGAAGGTGATCAAGCTGCTTTAGACCTAGACTATGTACCATTCCCAGATGAAGCGGTTGCGTTGTTTAAAGAAGAGTGGAAGCAAGTAGTTGGTACTGATGGCAAACCAGTTTACACGCCAAAATAATCTTTAGCTTGTTACCGTTAACGATTATTTAAACAATGGGCAAGTAAATGAAAGTTCATTTGCTTGCCTTTTTAATCTTATAAATGGCAAGAAAGTATTATCCTAAAAAATAAAAATACGTTGGGGTTACAATGTCTGACTTACACGCTCAACTAGCAAAACAAAAAAGAAATGACTTCTTTTTTGTTAACTTGACAAAGTTCTTTGCATGGCTAGTATTGATATCTTTGGGCGGTATCATGATATCGCTGGTTATTGGTGCTTGGCCAAGTATCAAAGAATTTGGTTTTGGATTTTATACCAGCTCAGATTGGAGTACAGTAAATGATGAATATGGTGCCTTAGCGCCTATTTACGGTACGATAGTCACATCGGTTATAGCAATTTTAATCGCTGTGCCCGTAAGTTTTGGTATTGCTATTTTCTTGACAGAGCTTTGCCCTGCATTCCTACGCAGGCCACTGGGTATTGCTATTGAGCTTTTAGCAGGTATTCCTTCAATTATTTATGGGATGTGGGGCTTTTTTGTATTGGCCCCTTTATTTGCCAAATACGTTCAGCCATTCATAATTGAATATTTTGGTCCTATACCTATGATAGGCAGCCTGTTTGGTGGACCGCCATTAGGGATTGGTGTCTTTACTGCTTCTTTAATTTTAGCAATCATGATTATCCCGTTTATTGCGGCAACCATGCGTGATGTTTTTTCAGTTGTGCCAGAATTATTAAAAGAGTCGGCATACGGTGCAGGCGCAACCACTTGGGAAGTGATGTATAAAATTATTTTACCTTATACTAAGGCAGGTGTTGTTGGCGGTATTATCCTTGGCTTGGGCCGTGCCCTCGGTGAAACAATGGCGGTCACTTTCTTGGTTGGTAACACCTATAATATTAACTCTAATTTATTTGGCTCAGGGGTAACGATTACATCATCCATTGCTAATGAATTTGCCGAAGCCTCAAGTGAAATGCATGTTGCCACATTACTGCATTTAGGCTTGATTCTATTTGTTATAACCTTTGTTGTTTTATCAATATCTAAAATAATGTTGTCACGAATTGATAAAAAGGCGGGTAACTAACTTATAGGGTATTAGTAAGTGGTTTTCGGATAATTGGCAGAGAATAGCAGATAATAATAGTTACTTGGCAGGAAGTATATTATGACAACAAATCTAGGTTCAACATCAGTGTCAAAGAATTCAGCAAGCTCAATCAGCTTTGAGCAACGTATGAATAAGTCGCTGTATTCAAAACGCAAAATGTACAATGTCATCGGTCTTGTTTTTGCGATGTGTGCTATGGCATTTGGCTTAATCTGGCTAGGTTGGATCTTGTTTGACCTACTACGTAACGGTATGGAGGCTATGATTACGATGCCTATCTTTACCGCTGATACACCACCCCCAAATTCAATTGGTGGTCTACGAAATGCGATTGTCGGCTCGTTTATGATTGCTGGTACTGGTCTAGTTATAGGCGCACCAGTCGGTTTATTAGCGGGTATTTATTTAGCAGAGTTTTCTCAAGGCTCATGGCTTGGCAAAGCGACACGCTTTATAAACGATATCCTGCTATCAGCACCTTCTATTGTTATTGGTTTGTTTATTTTTACATTAATGGTAAATAATCGCAGCTTCTCGGGGTGGGCAGGTGCTGTTGCATTATCACTTATTATCATCCCCGTTGTGGTGCGTAGTACTGAAACGATGCTTAATCTCGTCCCCAACCAGCTTCGTGAAGCTTCCTATGCCCTAGGTGCGCCTAAGTGGAAGGTAGTAACCTCTGTTACGATGAGTGCTGCTAAGACAGGTCTAATCACAGGTATTCTTTTAGGTTTCGCACGTATTACAGGTGAGACTGCACCTTTACTATTTACTGCATTGAACAATCGATTTTTTAGTTGGGATATGAGTAGTGCAATGGCCAACTTACCTATGACCATTTATCAATTTGCTGCAGCACCAGATGATACTCAAAATATGATTGCATGGGCAGGCGCTTTGTTAATTACCTTTTCAGTATTAGGTCTGAACATTATTGCTCGTATTATCGGCAGAGAAAAAAACAAAACTCGATAAATAAACTAGCACTCTTACTATAGATAATCACTTTTAAAAAGATATTAAAGGGTACCGTCATGACTGACACGTTAGAGAAAAAACCAGTGACTGAAAAAACTAAAGCAAGTACCGGTAACGATACCAGCATTTTAGAAAAGCCGATGCAAACGGGTAATCAGCAAGAGCAACCTGATACTGCAACGTTTACTAAGCAAACAATTGCTGATTTGCCAGCTAATATGCCGCCAGCAAAAATGCAAATACGTGATTTAGATTTCTATTATGGTAATTTTAAAGCGCTTAAAGACATTAATATTGATATTCCTGAAAGAAATGTCACGGCTTTTATTGGTCCATCTGGTTGTGGTAAGTCAACTTTGTTACGCACTTTTAATCGCATGTACGACTTGTACCCTGGTATGCGTGCTGAGGGTAAAATTAATCTTGACGGAAAAAATATTTTAGCAAAAGATGTCGATGTTAACCTACTGCGTGCCCGTATAGGTATGGTATTTCAAAAGCCAACGCCATTTCCAATGTCAATTTACGATAATGTTGCGTTTGGTGTGCGCTTATATGAAAAGTTAAGCAAATCAGATCTAGAAGAACGGGTAGAGTGGGCGCTTAAAAAATCTGCTTTATGGCCTGAGGTAAAAGACAAGCTTAGAGCATCTGGGTTATCATTATCAGGGGGGCAGCAGCAGCGTTTATGTATCGCACGTGCTGTAGCCACTAAGCCTGAGGTATTATTACTTGATGAGCCAACCTCAGCGCTTGATCCAATCTCGACAGGTGCTATTGAAGATCTGATTGAAGACTTAAAGCATGATTACACCATTGCAATCGTAACGCATAACATGCAGCAAGCAGCCCGTGTATCTGATTATACCGCTTATATGTATTTGGGTGATATGGTTGAAATGGGCGAAACTGATCAAGTATTCACTAATCCATCGCAAAAAGCGACAGAGGACTATATTACTGGTCGTTATGGCTAGTTGTTTACTGGTTATTGATACAAACTTATACTAGTGTGTGGTAAATAATGCCAGATAGTTGCATAAATAAGTGCAAATCTGGCATTGTTATTTTACAGTAGCCAATAATAAAAAATTAAAATATATGAGTTTGGATTAGACATAAATAATAAGTGCATTATCAAGATAATAAAAATATTATCAAGGAAAGTGACTATGATACTTGGCGAAAAGCACTCATCTAAAAGTTATAATAAAGATTTACAGCATTCAATCGATTTATTTATGGAAATGGGTCGCTTGGTTAGTGAGCAAGTTACCAAGGCTACTCATGCCTTAATAGACAGCAACGATGAGGTAGCCAATAAGGTAATTCAAGACGATACCCTGATTAATCAGATGGAAATAAAAATTGATGAACTGATTATTTTATTGGTGGCAAAGAGACAGCCAACTGCGATTGACTTACGCTTAGTTATGGCCTTAGCAAAAGGAGTGGTTGATCTAGAGCGTGTCGGTGATGAAGCTTCCAAAATTGCCCGTATGGCGCGTCAATTAATAAAAGATGGTGCCGCACCCGCACCCAGAGGTTATTCAGAAGTTCAACACTTGTCTAATCAAGTGCGTTTGATGTTACTGGATGCTTTAGACGCGTTTGGAAGAATGGATCCTGAGCAGGCATTATCCGTTTTACAAAGTGATGAAGGGGTTAATCTGGAGTATCAGTCTGCTAGTCGATCTTTAATGACCTATGTTATGGAAGACAGTCGACATGTATCTAAAGTCATTAACATTTTGTGGGTTTTGCGTGCTTTGGAGCGAGTAGGCGATCATGCGCGCAATATTGGAGAGTTAGTCATTTATTGTACAAGTGGTAAAGATATCCGGCATACCGATTTTTTAACAGTTGAGCAAGCAGTTCAACAAGCTTCTGAGAATATTGCCGCTCGCAAAGATGACGATTAATGCTTGCGATAAGAATATTGCAATTGGTATGAATTAGAAAAGGCTTGTTAGTAATTATACTAACAAGCCTTTTCTAATTCATACTGACTCATATTGTTGGTAGTGAATAAAACTAAGCCGTATTATTTATTTACAGGAGTCCAGCCTTGGGGGCGCTCATAATCAGTATTGTCTAAGAACTTCTCTCTTTGCTCTTTAAGAAATATCTTAGCTTCAGGATCTATCATACTGAGATGGTTCTCATTAATTAACATAGTTTGATGCTCAAGCCATTCATCCCATGCCTTTTTGGATACCGTGTTTTGAAGTTCCTCACCTAATTTATTTGGAAAGGGAGGCTTTTGCATTTTTGGCAAGTTTTGCTGATATTTTCGACAAAACACCATATTAGATCTTGGATCAAAAGTAGCAGTCATTTTATTATCCTTTTTTATATAGCAAATCGTTAATTTCTTTTAAGATAACTATTTTATTATTTATAGTTTCTAAATTTATCTAAGCGTTGACGCCCACGACCCACAGCATTTAATACTTGGTTTGGTGCTGTGCCGCCAAGATGGTTACGTGCGGCAAGCGAGCCTTCTAAGGTAAGGTAATCAAAAACGTCATCACCAATAGCACTGCTAAATTGTTGTAGTTGTTCGAGTGATAATTCACTCAAATCAACGCCCTCTTTTATACCCAGAGCCACTGCATTTCCCACAACTTCATGGGCATCACGAAACGCTACGCCTTGGCGCACTAAGTAATCGGCTAAATCCGTTGCCGTGGCGTAGCCTTTCATGGTGGCAGCGCGCATATTACCCTTATTAGGAACTATATTAGGTAACATATCCCCAAAGGCAAGTAACGACCCTGTTAAGGTGTCAACACAATCAAATAATGGCTCTTTGTCCTCTTGATTGTCTTTGTTATATGCCAATGGCTGGTTTTTCATCAACGTAAGCAGGGTTGTAAGCTGACCAAACACACGAGCTGCTTTACCACGAACAAGCTCAGGTACATCTGGATTCTTCTTCTGGGGCATAATCGAAGATCCAGTACAGAATCTATCTGGTATTTGTACAAAGTCAAATTGTGCTGACATCCATAAGATAATCTCTTCACTCATGCGTGATAAATGCATCATAAGGATAGCAGCCGCTGAGGTAAATTCAATGGCAAAGTCTCTATCAGACACAGCATCTAGTGAGTTTTGGCAGATACCTTCAAAATCTAATAGCTCGGCAGTTATAGTGCGATCAATAGGAAAGGTTGTACCAGCAAGTGCAGCACTGCCAAGTGGCATCTGATTTATACGGCGTCGCGCATCTATTAGACGCTCAGTATCACGATTTAGCATCTCAAACCAAGCCATGACATGATGCCCAAAGCTAACAGGCTGTGCAGTTTGCAGATGAGTGAATCCTGGCATAATGGTGTTGGTGTTCTGCTCAGCTAAATCTAATAAGCCTGACTGCAGGCGTACCAACAGTTCGATGATGTTATCGGTTTCTTCTCGTAACCATAAACGAATATCAGTAGCCACTTGGTCGTTACGGCTGCGTCCTGTATGTAATTTTTTCCCAACAGTACCAATCAAATCAGTTAAGCGAGACTCGATATTCATATGAACATCTTCAAGTGAAACTGACCACTCGAACTGCCCGTCATCAATCTCTTTTTGGACTTTTAGTAGTCCCTCAATAATAGTACTGACTTCGTCATTCGTTAATATATTACAGCGTCCAAGCATGGTCGCATGTGCAATGGATCCTGCAATATCATGCTTGGCAAAACGTCGGTCAAATCCTACGGATGCAGTAAAGGCTGCAACAAAGCTATCCGTGGCTTCACTAAAGCGACCACCCCACATTTGCTGTGTTTTGCCCTGCTGAGTAGCATCAGATGTGGTAGAATCAGCAGAGGTATTGTTATTATTCATATGGAAGAGCCTATATTAAGGGAGTAAGGTTTTGAATCTATTATTGAAGGTAATTGTTTTGTGAGTAAGTGGTGGCAATCATATAAAACTAAATCCCGTCAAAAATATAACAATGCCAGTATAGCAAAGGACGAGGTTGCCATGCTAGCTGAGCGATTGGAGTTTTTTGTCCCAAGGTTTAGTAATTGTTTTACGCTTCTTGAAGTAATCTTATATATCGCTGGTTTAACACTTTTCATTGTTGGATTAAAAGTAACTTGCCAAATTCATGGGCTAGGAATGGTCAGTTGGTATGAGACCTTTGATTGGCAGACTTTGTGGGGCTTTTACGTATTGCATTTGTTTTCAATTATTCTGACAACCGTACCCGCACTTTATTTAATCGATTCACAGCGAGAGACTTTAAAAACGCAAAAACTTTTCGTGGCATGTAGCAAACTAATAGCGACAATGATGTTTACTGGAGCATGCGCTATTATAACCGTTTTGTTTTTAGCTAAGCTCTTAGGCTTTTATTCGCTAACCATTAAAGGATTGCTTCTCGACATTTTGTTGTTTGAAATTTTTGTAATAATGAGTACAAGTGTTATCTTAGTCTACTATTGGCGTAACTACAAAGCTCTTCAAGCTTTACATTTATCTTTTGAGCAAAAGCTAGATAGACTTAATCAACACATTCAAGCTCGACTGGCACCGCATTTTTTATTTAATACATTAAATACCTTGTCGTCATTGATTGAAACCGATAGAGATGAAGCCAACGATATGTTGCAGCATGTCTCGCATTTAATGCGGACTACTTTTGATGAGCCAACTGAAAGCAGTTTAGAGGAAGAGCTAGAGATTTGTCGGCATTATTTAGCCATAGAGAGCTATCGTTTACAAGATAAGCTAACGGTAAAGTGGGATCTGCCTGATGAAGACATCCTCTATGATATGAGTATAACATCATTAACTTTGCAAACCGTGTTAGAGCAGACAGTTCTGCATGTGGTAGAGGCAACTACAGAACCCGTATACATCTGTATTGAGATTAAGTGGGAAAATCATATTGTTAATATTGAGGTATCAGCGACAACATCAAAAAATGTTTTGATTGATCATTATGACGTTGCCAATCGAATTAATTTTCGGGTTCAAGAAAATTATTTACAAGCGCACTTTGGTGAATCAGCTAACATTACGATGAAATGCAAAACTCATGAAGTTATCAGTACTATTTGTTATAAATTGCACGATGCACTGGTCAGCTAAGACTGTGGATTTTATTTAATTCACAGCATAGTGATGAATAAAATTATATAAAAAAGATAAGTTATAAAAATAAAATTTAAGGAGTGAGCAATGAGGTTAGTGGTCTGTGATGATGAAGCCTTAGCAAGAGCGAGGTTAATAAGGATTTTGACCGATGCAGGGCACGAAGTTGTTGCACAAGCTGGTACAGGGCTAGAAGCATTAAAAGCTGTAAAAACGCATCAGCCAGATGTTCTGTTACTCGACATTCGAATGCCAGAAATGGATGGTGTGAGCTGTGCAGAAGAGTTGAATAAATTTGAGCACCCGCCAGCTATTATTTTTGTTACGGCATATGATCATTATGCTATTGCTGCTTTCAAAGCGCATGCCATCGGTTATTTACTAAAGCCTGCCAATAAAGATGAACTATTAAAGTCATTGACGAAAGCCAGCCACCTAAATATTGCCCAATTAAATGAGTTACGCAAATTAAGCGATCCAACAGCCCGCCCAGCTCGCCAGCACATCTCAGCACGTACGCATCGAGGTGTGGAGCTAATTGCCCTGAATGATATTTACTATTTTTCTGCCGATCAAAAGTACGTTAAAGTTCGCCACAAAGATGGTATTGTTTTAATTGATGAGACGCTAAAAGAGTTAGAGCAAGAATTTGCAGATAACTTATTTCGTATCCATCGCAATGCATTGATTAATCTTGATTATCTAGAGCTATTAGAAACCGTTGATTCAGGACAGTATCAAGTCTGCTTCAAAGGAATCGATGAAAAACTAGCTGTCAGCAGGCGCCATGTGCCTGTATTACGTGAAAAGATTCAAAATATGTAAGCACTGGTCATCTGATCGACTATAACAATACATTTAGCAGGTTCAGCAATATACATATGCTCACTGTAAAACGTCCTTATTTATGATTAAATATTAAATAAGGGTGTTTTTCCAATTACCTTAATATCAATATCTAAGTATAAAAACTATATGACCACACCTCCTAAACATACGACGCCAAATACGCTTAATATAGCGACTCGAAAAAGCCCATTAGCCATGTGGCAAGCAGAACATATTAAATCGAGGCTCGAGTCTTTATACCCCGATTTAAGTGTTAATCTAGTTACTATGGTAACGAAAGGCGATAAAATTTTAGATACCCCACTCGCTAAAATTGGCGGTAAGGGGTTATTTGTTAAAGAGCTTGAACAAGCACTTTATGATAAACGGGCTGATATTGCTGTTCATTCATTAAAAGATGTTCCAATGGTATTACCAGAAGGTCTGATGTTGGGTGTCTATTGTAAACGTGCTGCCCCAACAGATGCGTTTGTTTCAAACAGTTATGAAAAATTAGATGATCTTCCACAAGGTGCTGTAGTCGGTACTGCTAGCCTACGTCGACAATGTCAGCTAAAAGCGTATCGACCCGACCTAGTTATTAAATCGTTACGAGGCAACGTACAAACCCGTCTCAGTAAGCTGGATGCCGGTGAATATGATGCTATTATTTTGGCAACCAGTGGCTTACAGCGCGTTGAGCTAAGTGACCGCATCCGAGAAGAGTTGGATATTGAAATTTGCCTACCAGCTGTTGGGCAGGGCGCTTTGGCTATTGAGTGTCGCAGTGATGATGAGGCTGTATTAAAACTATTAAAACCGCTGAATGATGGTCAAGCCCGCATACGTTTAATGGCAGAACGTGCCCTCAATCGTCATCTTGAAGGCGGCTGTCAGGTGCCTATCGCTGCATTCGCGGTTATTGATACTGATGAAGAGGCTGGAGCCTCGCAACATAGTAAGTCGTTATGGTTGCGTGGTAGAGTGGGTTCAGAAGATGGACAAACGCTTATTAAGGCAGATAAACGTATTGCATTAACTGGCAATCAAGCGGATAGAGAGGTGCAAGCCCAACAACTCGGCATAGATGTGGCGAAACAGTTGCTCGAGTTAGGGGCAGATAAAATATTACAGGCTATCTATACAGTTAATAAAAGCGTTTAACTTATATTTTACCTATAACTTATATTGTATCCATCACTTAGTTTGTACCTATAACTCAGTCTATAGAACTAAGCGTATATAACACATCGTATATAACTAAGGATGTTGTAATGATATTTATCAATACGCGTCCAGCAAATCGAGCAAAGAGTCTGACAAAAGCGATGCAAGCTCGTGGCTTAAAGGTACTAGAGTTGCCATTGCTTGAACTAAAAGCGCTTGCTATCAGTGAAGGCGAGCAACATTACCAGCAGATTTTTACCTCGACTCATCACTATCAAGCAATGGTCGTAGTCAGTCCAAGTGCGGCTCGATTAGGTTTGGCCTCGTGTCCAAAAGGGTTTGTTCCAAATTGTGCGGTTATTGCAGTGGGACAAGCGACGGCTACCGTGTTACAAAAAGCAGGGTGGGATGTGCATTGTCCAGAGGAGTCAAGCAATGAAGGTATGATGCGTATGGCTGAGTTGGCAAAACTTAGTCAGGGTCATCATGTGTTGATTTGGCGTGGCCGCGGGGGTCGACGTCTGTTAGTAAGTCACTTACAGGATAATGGTGTGCGAGTGGATGCCATTGCATGGTATCAGCGTCAATGTCCCCAAAATTTAAAGTCTAAGTTTAAGGCTATAGTGCCAAAAATTGTTCACTTCTCTAGTGATAAAAATAGACATACTAACCAAGGCAAAAGTATCGTATTGATTAGTAGTGGTGAAGCCTTTACTAATTGGCGTTGGTTAATCGATGAATTACAGATCGATGAATTACAGAGTGATGTACCGCAATACAGTCTAACAGATTTTCGCTATTTAACTTTTGGTCAGCGTCTTAGTGATACTTTGATGGCTTTAGATTTAGAATATGTCCGTATTGAAAGTTTATTTGATGAAGAGGTTTGGCGTGGTGTGGTTGCGCTAAAATCACATCAATAATTAGAACCACTCACTATATTAAGAATCACAGTAGGATGAACGATGAAAGATACTAATAAACCTGACGCCTTACAGGGATTTGCGAGCGTGTTTGAACAAGAGGTTATATGGAATGACATGGATGCCTTTAATCATGTTAATAATGTCGTTTATTATCGTTACGCAGAGACTGCTCGTATAAACTATTTAGCCCAACTCGGTATGTTTGATAACGACATAACCATTATTCTCGCCCACTCAAGCTGTGATTATTTAGCCCCAGTTGTTTATCCTGATACGCTGCTCATTGGGGTGCGTACCAAAAAGCTTGGCACTACCAGTTTGGTTGTAGAATACAGCTATTTTAGTCAGGCTCAGCAAACCATTGTTGCTACATTAGAAGCTGTTATGGTTCAGTTTAATAAAGACGCTACTACAAAAGTTGCTTGGACAGCCGAAGAGCGTGATAAGATTTTAGCGCATGAAAAGTCGGCTAGTCATACCCCGCAATACTGATGTTATCCATATTCAATCGTCAAACGAGCAGTCAGCCTCCGCAACTGCCCAAACTGGATGAGAGTTTGTATCCTATAAGTGTGCAGGCGCAAGTTTTTGCCACGCCTAGTGAGCTACTGCTTGCAGCTGTCGAGGGTATTGAAGATAATAACAGTCATGACGGTTTAGGTTTCAAAGAATTTAGCGACCTATTACAAGATAATGATGTCTATCAGCATTGGGTAAATTTCACTGTTTTTGGCAGATATATTCAACGCAGTTTCAGCGCATTTTATCGTCAAACTGAAGATGTTTTCAATGCAGATATGCCAGACTTGCTGCGCCACGAGCTGATGCGCCATACTCAGCGCTTGCCAAAAGGTCAGGTATTGTTCTGTGGCAGCAATATTCCCGCTTCGGTTCGTCAAGAAAAACTCATTATATCGACACTTAGCCCCTATGTTGCTATAGAGCAAGCTCACCGTACAGTCAATTTAGTGGGTCACAAGCAACAGGAAGGTTGTGGATCCATCATTGTGAATCAATTTACTGTGAAGAGTGATAATGTTAAAGCATTTGCAATAAAGCATAATAAGCGCACCTCAGAGCGGTATCGTCATGAGGTGATGATTTTAGACTTTAAATCTTTGCGCTTGATCACTGAGAAAAAAGTTAATGAGCAAGGGGTTATCACAACAAATAACCTGAGAAAATTTCCACCAGTTCTACTGCGCTTATATGACATTAGCTAGTCTTGAGAGAAGCATGACATCTGATTATGCCTAAGGTTACCCTTTATCTTCTTTGGCAATAGTGAGTCCGTTATAAGTTTGCGCAACGGGCATGACTTCCAAGAAGTTGACATTCACATGAGATGGCGACTCAATAAGCCATAGTAAAATATCTGCAATATCCTCAGCACTCATGGTTTTAAAGCCCTCGTAAACTTTAGCTGCTTTTTCATTATCACCATGATAGCGCACAGAAGAGAACTCAGTGCCCCCAACGTTACCCGGTTCAAGATTGGTCACTCGTACTTTAGTACCAAGCAAGTCTGCACGCAAGTTTAGACTGAACTGCTTCACAAACGCTTTGGTAGCACCATAAACATTTCCGCCAAAATATGGCCAGCTACCCGCAATAGAGCCTAAATTGATAATATAGCCTTCATTACGCTCAACCATTGCAGGAAGTACGGCGTGAGTAAGTGCTATTAACCCTTTTACATTCGTGTCAACCATTCTCATCCAATCATCTACATCTGCCTTATATGCTGGCTCAGTACCAAGTGCAAGCCCAGCATTGTTAACCAGAACCTCAATTTTCTGATGGCTTGCAGGTAGCGATTGCAGTGCTTTTTTAATAGATGCGGTATCCGAAACATCCATTTGCAAAGGAAAAAAGTTATCTCCCAATGCTTGTTGCATTGATTCAAGTTTCCCAATGCGACGAGCACAGCCGACAACTTTATGACCTTTTTCAACCAGTTTTTTAGCTAAAGCTGCGCCAAACCCTGCACTTGCACCTGTTATCAATATAATCATGCTAAATCCCTATTAATCATTGTCTGTTAAGTTGAGTTATCTGTTCATTTATAGTTGTCAGTTAGATATAGGCATCTTTCAAAGAATCATTGAAACCTGTTTAACTGACCAATGTAGTATTCAGCGGATGCGAAAGTTAGTACTTCGTTCCAAATATTTTGTCGCCTGCATCGCCTAGACCGGGAATGATATAGCCGTTTTCATTAAGATGACTGTCTAAAGAAGCCGTATAGATTTTCACATCTGGGTGAGCGGCATTGACCGCAGCCACACCCTCTGGTGCAGCAACCAAGACCAAGGCTTTAATATCACAGCAGCCTTTTTGCTTGAGCATTTCAATGGTGGCTACCATGGAGCCTCCTGTTGCCAACATAGGGTCGATAATGAGAGCAGGGCGCTTGTCCACATCATCTACCAGCTTCTCAAAAAATGGCACAGGTTCAAGCGTCTCTTCATCACGTTGTAGGCCAACCATAGAAATCTTAGCCGTTGGAATCAAGTCCAGCACCCCATCAAGCATCCCTAAACCCGCACGCAAAATAGGCACAACAGTGACCGTCTTACCCATAATCTGTTCACCGGTTATCTCAGTGTCATCCCAGCCTTGCATGGCAAACTCTTCGATTTCGAAATCACGGCACGCCTCATAAGCCATCAAGCGAGCAAGCTCTTTGGTTAATGTGCGAAACTTATAAGTACTACAATCCTTTGCACGTATCAGGCTCAGTTTATGGCGTACTAAAGGATGAGTAATTATTTCTATGTTATTATTTTGCATAAAACCTCTGTGACCCCTGTCTGTTATACTTGTAAATGGCTTGTATTAATGGTTGATATCGTATTCTACTCTAAGTGGTTGAGCGTACTGTTAACCAAATAGTGCCTATTGAGTCTTTGAGAGTCACTGTCTACTTTAATACGCACTTTCTTTTAGATATATTTTAGTCATCGATCAATAAAAACGATTATACCAATAAAATAAAAACAACAGAAAAAAATCCCAATCTAGATATTCTATATAAAAAGGGATTCAAAAAATCAGCTTATCATATGTAAATAAACAAATAGCTATTCAACTCCAAGGAGTTAGTCAACTTGATGAACCACAGCTTAACTAGCCAGAAAGAGGAGGATCCCAGCATTAATCTGCCAGTCGAAACCCATCCTTTTGCGGCAGTCCTCCCCAGCAACGCCACTATCATGATGATGGGCACTTTTCCACCTACATCAGACAAATGGGGTATGCCATTTCACTATCCTAACTTTTATAACGACATGTGGCGTATCTATGGCCGGGTGTTTTTTGATGATGCTGATTACTTTCGTGATGGCGATAACAAGGGTTTTGACCCCGAGCGTATCAAAGCATTTATGAAACAGCACGCCATTGCCTCATGCCCGACGGTAAAAAAAGCCATCCGCGAGCAAGGCAATGCCGCAGATAAACATCTCACTATTGTTGAAACTGTTGACCTAAAAGACGTCTTAGCAAAAGTACCAAAAGTGCACACGCTATTTACCACGGGCGGCAAAGCAACCGAGATTCTCTTGGGGCTTCTGGCTAAAGAACAAGGCAAACCTATTCCCAAATCCAAAATGCCCAAAACCAATCAGCATATCGACTACGCCTATGCAGGGCGAGACTTGACCCTATATCGCTTGCCATCCACCTCTAGAGCCTATCCCTTGTCGATAGACAAAAAAGTCGACGCCTATCGAGCATTTTTTAAACAGGTAGGTAAGATATAAAACTTCAAAACATTAGCTTGAGCACATCCAGCTTTCCGCTACTATCTACTTGACTAAGCAAGATGCAAGGCTAAAGCCTTAACTGTCTCCTGCTTCGCGAGCCACTTAACGCCAAGCCTTGGCAACTCGCTTAGCCAAGCAGTATATTTGCTCCAATCTGGGCTAGCGGTCACATCAGCCGATTACCACTAATTATCGTGGTTAAAACTAAATATCTTTATCTGTTTAATATCTCTAAACATACCCTATCACAACGACACCCAAACAACGTACTCATCTATATCTACAAATAGATTTACGATTGTCAATGAGCCTTTAGCCTCAGTAAACCACTATCTAGTCCTTTAAACCATCTAGTCCTTTAAACCAGCTGGCTCATCCCTAACACTTGCTGAGACAAATTCTAAAATTTAACAATGACGTTAATATTTATGTGTTTACAGCTCTCCAACCTGTATCTTCTACTCGTTTATTTGTCACATATATAGCGTATATACATTGTATAAAGTTACATAATTGCCATTAAGTTACAGGAAGTATGGTCAATTTACATGTCGTTAAATCACAAGACAAAAAAGACATACAAGTAGCTTAATAACTGGCTTACTATCTAATGTTGTTCGCCACTGTTTATATTTAATTATTTCGTTATTAATTTAGTTATTTACTTGCATATTCTTAACTTACCTATTGTTTACCTGTTACCAGATTAGCAGGGACATAACGGAATAGTTATCTCCTTAACTGTCATACCTATTAATTTTAAACGTTGCAATCCCAATCTTTTGTGTGATTACAGGAGTATTTTTGATCTACATAAATATCATTTAATTGTTATTTATTTATATTTAATTGAGGTGTTCCTATTAACATTAGCTTTCAAATAATGACTCGTGCTGAACCCGCCTCGGTGGTAAAGCAAACTATTCAAGCATTATTGGCGGTTAAGTCCCACGCTGATGAAATCCTGATTATAGATAATAATCATACCAACGAAGCGCTTTATAAGCCTTTAGCACGCTACTGCAATAGTTTGCCTGATTCACTTAACGTTCGCTTTCATCACATTGATCATATACCGGGATACAAAGCTGGCGCATTAAACCTAGCCTTAAAGCTTATGGATGAAGCCTGTGATTATATAGTGGTTATCGATAGCGATTACCACGTTCTTCCTTGGGCTAGAAACCGTATTGAAAAAGCCATTAAACATTACCCTAAGCATGCCTTATTACAGTTCCCACAATATTACCGTGACTATGATAAAGCTGACATACATGCTGAATTGAATCATTATTTCAGCCATCATTTAAATCGAAACAAAAATCAAAGCCGGGCTTTATCTACAGGGACTTGTGCCGTCATAAAAAAACAGGCGCTCTTAAGATTGGGAGGGTGGTGTAGCGACTCAATTACAGAGGACGCACAAATGGGGGTTCTATTACATCTTAACGGAGAGAGTAGTCAATACATCAATGAAATAATAGCCACAGGTATGTTACCACTGACCGTGGCAGATCTGATTGCTCAGCGCCGACGCTGGATCTACGGCAATATGCAGGTGTTGCGTAATTATTGCAAAATTTTAGTCACATCCTTATTTGATAAAGGATTTGATATAGGTACCTTGACCTACTGTGAGACTCGTTTATCAGCCTCATTAAGTGCAACTACAACTAATAGTGCAAAAGAGGTTAATTTTAGCAATCGTTACTTTACTCCGTCACACTTTGAGGATAAGAGTGAAAAAAATGGGGCGGGTAATCAGCGCTTGAAGGGCAAATATCTATTTGTTGGTTATGTGGAGCCTCGTTATCTGCGTGCACATCTATCCCAGTTAACTGCATGGGTAAATTTTACTGGCATATTTATGATATTGCACGTTGCCAGTCTTGGTGGTTTGCTGGCTGCCACTAGTCTCCGTGTACCTTCACTAATACCCCCTTCGTTAACGGTACTCAAATGGTGTTACGGAAGCTATACCGTTTTTATGGCTCGTAGATTATGGGCTTATATGAGTGACTCAAAGCCGCTGCAAACACCCAACAACATGTCAGCTGAGAACATTGCGTCTGAGAGCATTGCGTCTGAGAACATGGTATCTGAGAGCATAGCATCTAGGAAAACATCTGAGGCAGTAGCACGTTATTCAAAAACACCCTCATGGGTTAGACCATGTTTTATTGATAATGAACAGCAAGATAAAGAGTGTGTTAGTAAAAACCAGAATAAAAACAAAAAGAATAATGAGGGCTATTGTGCTACTGCCAACGCTTCACTAGAGCGGTTATATAACCAGAGTGATGATGAGCAGCCGCTTTTTTCAACACTAAGTACTGAGTCTGAGCGTAATAATCGTCCACATCACTTTCATAAAGTAAAAGCCCATAAAGTAAAAGCCTGTAAACGAAGTCTCGGTAAGATTTTTAATACAACTAAAAGCAAAATTATTCAGAAATTTGCCAAAAAACATAGTGTGCAAGCCAAGCATAGAACTACTCAGAATTTTGTAGCAACAATCAAGAGGTCTAGTCGTAAGCGATTAGCCGTTGTTACCTCACAATTAAAAACACCGCCTGATGCTAAAACCCCACTAGTTAGTAGATTACGTGCTTGGTTGGTACATTTAAACTTTTGGGAACTGGGCGCATTATCTTGGTTTCCTGTGTTATGGGGACAGAAAAGACCCTTTGTATGTACTCCGAAAATTGATAACGCACAACATAGCTTGAGGAGTCTATGGGCAACTGTCGCTGTTATACCTAAGTTTTTGATTATTTTAAATGCACTCACTGCCATAGTTGTATGGTCTTATTCTGCCAAGTTATTCGCTTACTCTGTGGCGTTACTGTTTATTAAATTAGCGGCTGGCTGGGTATTAATGACAAATTTTTCAGAAGTAAGTTCACGTTTAACACAAGAAATGAATGATGGTATAAAGGGGCAGGTTTCTGAATTTAATGGTTTTAGAAGTTCAGCGTAACTTGTGAAAACGGCCGAGATTTCAAGGTGTTTTAGCTATTTATAAGCTTAATACCTCCTTTAAGCTTTATACATGTATAAGCAAGGAGGTTAATCAGAGAAGTCAATTAAATAGTCAGTCAAAATTATTAAACTTAGATGATTAAACGATAAGTAATTAAATTAATACAATATAGGATTTTATATGTTTAAGGCTGGTGCTAATAACCCTTTGCGGATTGCAGTCATTGCCCACTCTTTATATCCCATAGCTGAGCCTTATGCGGGTGGGCTGGAATTAATCACTCAGTTACTATGTAACGAACTGGTTAAGCGCGGTCATGAGGTTACGCTTTACGCTCATGAAGATAGCGATACACTTGCTAAGCTCAGGCCTTTTATGTCCCGAGCTCAGTTTGATGAGCACATTTATCCAAATGAGCATGATGCGGTCGGTATGACCCGAGATGAGCTATATCAATATCACTTATACCAAGATGCCATGCGAGAAATTATTGAAGCGACCCATAAAGGTCATTTTGATATTGTCCATAATCATAGTTTGCATCATGTGCCTATGTTGGTAGGTCAAGCGCTTGGCCCTCGATTAATGACCACATTCCATACGCCAATTTTTGCACATCTGCGCTTGGCCTTGCTTACTTTGGAGAAAGGTACAGACACCCAGTTTACCAGTGTCAGCCAGTTTCAGCAGCAGTTGTTTAATGAGTTTGTGCCTTCTACAGTCGTATATAATGGCATTGACGTTCACTCATTTTCTTGTAATACCAACAAGGTTGCAGACGAATCTTATTTTTGGTTTGGCCGAATTTGTCCTGAAAAGGGCACACACTTGGCTATGCAGTATTGTCAAAAAGCCAATAAAAAACTTGTCATTGCGGGGCCTAAAAGTAATCTTGACTACTTTAATGACAAAGTGACCCCATTGCTTGAACAAGACAACATTGCAAATGGAGGGCAGGGTTTATTTACCTATGTTGGGCATTTGACCAAAGACGACATAAATACGTATTTAATGCAATCGACAGCCATGTTGTTTACCAGTATTTGGGATGAGCCTTATGGCTTAACATTGGCTGAAAGCCTTGCCAGTGGGTGTCCTGTTATTGGTTTTGAGGTGGGTGCCAGTCAAGAGATTATCACAAATGACAGTGGCATTATTGTACCAAAACTCGATGAAGATAAATTTATCGCCGCTTTCGATAGTATTATGGATATTTCTCGCAAAGCGTGTCGTACTCGAGCAGAGTCGTTTTGCTCGGTAGTGCCTATGGTTGACGGGTATTTAACGTGTTATTTAAATACTGTGAATAACTTAGTTAATAAGCGTCACAATCAACCCCGTATTTTTAATAGCGACTCAAATAGTGAGCTTATAAAAAATCCCGTTGCTAAGGATTTTGCTCATAATCAACAGACAAAAGAGCTGGCAAGTGGGCAATCGGCTAACCAAGAATTACCATCGAGGTCATAAGTGATCAGTCAAGGCATCAATACTACGGCGCTATTGATATCATATTGGTTATCAAAATAGGGTCTGATACTACAAAAATGGTAAATTAATGACACATATTGAGCATTCTTATTTATGAACATTGGGTACTACGCGCATCATCATGGGACAGGGCATTGCCGGCAAGCCGATAAACTCGCTGCACATTGGCAAAATGTACACCCATCTGCAGCAGAGACTTTGACGGTATTTACCAGTTTGCCCGCCGAGGATTATAAGTTCAGTCATATCAGCGCCAAGAATATAATACGTCTCCCCGATGAGCATGAAACGGCGACAGATGTCTTACCAGGTCGAGCAGGTATCTACTGGCAGCCTGAATGTTTGCATTATTCTCCCATTGGAAATCACAATATTCAGCGTCGCAGCAACATACTGCTATCAGAGCTGCAAGCACGCCATATAGAGTTGATGATAGTTGATTTAAGCGTTGAGATTGCCTTACTATGTCGTACCGCTAGTATTCCTTATCTATATGTACGTTTACCAGGTGACCGTAATGACCCTCCGCATAGGAATGCTTTTCAAGGTGCACTGGCCTTACTAGCGCCTTACCCAAAAATCTTAGAGTCAACCAATACGCCTGAATGGGTACGTCAAAAAACATTTTATCTCGGCTTTTTATCTCAGCCTCAGCGGTCATTGCCTATATCAAAATCATCATTCATGGCACTCCTGACTAGATTAGCCAACAACGCTATTGCCCCCGACAATTCAGAGCACAACTTAGATTGCAAGCACGATAGCAAAACTGATAGAAAAACTGATAGGAAAACTGATAGAAAGTCTCATGAAAAACCCTATAGTGATCTTTTCCCTAAACACAGTGACCCTAAGGCAACGAATACAGTTTTAACGAAATCAGACTTAATGATGTCAGGTGTGGTGGATAAATTAGAGTCATTACCGATGATAGTGACCGTGGTAAAAGGCTTTGGAGGACATAAAAACATAGACAATATCTTGCCAGAGCTGAGGCAGATTCTACCCAATGCCTATATTATTTCGCTTGGTCCCATTGATACCGGTGCAATACCATATGTAGACTTAGCTACACAGGTCGATAGTGTCATGCCATTTTTACAGCACAGCGACTTACTGGTAATGGCCTGTGGTCTCAATGCGATAGGGGAGGTGTGTCAGTATGAGACACCTCTAATTGTTATACCTGATGAAAGACCGCACGCAGAGCAAGAAGACATGGCAAAGTCTTTAATTGCTTGTGGTCGAGCGATAGATTTAAAAGAATGGTACCTTTGTTATCCCAGCCAAGAGCCAAACCCTAGCAATGAGCAATACTCAAACTCAGAACAAGCCTATGACTTCAGAAGCAACACCAGCAACACTCAGAAAAACCATATAGACAACAAACAGGCTCCAAAAACCCAGTTGAGAACCTCCAAAGATACGAGGTTTTTGCACACGCTCCAGCCCTCTGCATCTTTGGTAAAGTCAGTTTCATGGTCTAATAGTGGCGAATTTGTTGAAAGTATCGCCCGAGCTGACAGTGTTAAACAATGGTTTTATGAGTGGTTATTGCCCCAGCTTAGCATTCAACCTGATCGTCCAACCTGAGCTGCAAAACTGACAGTGATACGTTAGGCAACTCATGGTTTAATCAAGGTATCTGCATGACAATTAAGCAATAAGTCACAAGTAAGACATAGTAATAAGCATAGGAATATAAGCTTCTATGCACTCTATAGTCAAAGAACTTTAAAGTAGTCACAAGGCAACCGAGTGCAAGTACTACTGAAGTAGGCTTAACGAGGTTAACACCGTGACTCTTTATAAGTTCGCCGACTATAACTCTCATATCCATTCAAAGACCATAAACCGATAATATGACTCATAACATGAATAACGCTATGACTATAAGTAACTCTAACAGCCTACCTATTAGTGTGATTACCACCTGTTATGGTCGTAACCAGCATCTATACAACCTGCTGGCTAGCTTACAATCAGGGACTAAGAAGCCAGCTGAGGTCATTATTGTTAATGATGACGCAGATGTTAGCAGGCTTGAGACATATGATTTAAATATCCTTCAAATCCCTACCACCGCAAGTGAAGACCACATTGTAGATAGCTCTGTTAGTCACATAGATAAACAAGAGGGAAAGGGGGCGCAAAATGACCCTCAAAATTGTCTTCCAAATGACCTTAAAAAAGATCTTAAAAACGATCTTAAAAACGCCCTTAAAAATAAACCTCATACAAAAAACAGCAGAGCTTTTGACATAGGTCTTAACCGCAATCTAGGCGCCAAGCAAGCAAGCTATGACACGCTTATATTTTTAGATGTGGATTGTATCGTCGCTACTGACTTTATTGCAGGGTTAGCTGGTAAAATGGCACAATATCCGCACGCATTAATCATGGGTCAACCTCGCTATCTTACTCGTCCTTTAACCGAGCAAGAATCGCAGTGCTTAGAGCGCTTTAGTAATGACTTTAATACCAGTCATGACATGAGTAAGGACGACACGTTACAGTCTAGAAACTGGTTACAATCCTTGTCCATACTAAACCCTTATCGACATAATCTCGTATCAGATAGCGCCTCTATAAGCGAACAAAGTACACATTACAAATCAATCGAAAAAACACAAGATTATGGCGCATTTTGGAGTTTATGTTTTGCCATTCAGAAATCACAGTTCGAGCGAATAGGTGGTTTCGATACTAACTACGTGGGCTACGGCGCCGAAGACACAGACTTTGCTTTTACCGCACGTCAGCAAAATATAAACTTCTATCTCACTAACGACGTAGTTTACCATCAGCAACATGCCGTATATCGACCCCCTCTCAACCATCTAAACAGTATCGTTATCAATGCCAATCGATTTTTTGAGAAATGGCATCATTGGCCCATGTCTGGTTGGTTAGCAGAATTTGCTCAAATGGGTCTTATCGCATGGCGCCCCGACCAATCCACAGCGATTACTTTATTGCGACAGCCTACCAAACACGAAATCAGTCTTGCACACCATCCTGATGCACCGTTCGTATAGGCGTCGTCAAAAAATCATATTCATAATAGAAGCCAATCCTGCTTTGGGCTATATCTTTACAGGATGTACCTGCCATCTTATATTATTATCAAAGTAGTCTAAATGATGACGAGGCAACCGAGTATAGAATCCTGATACTGCAACGGCGGACGCGCCATAAGCAAATCAATAAATCAATACAGTAGAGATTTAGCCAACCTAAGGCGTACCCTGATTTAGATTGTCAGGAAACGCCCTTAATACACGAATAATATCAGTCGACAAACTAAGCATGATTGGGGTCGAGTGAACCCAAGTCCCCAAAACCGATAAGGAGACAACGATGTCAATAGACAACGCACTACCACAAAAACAATCTGCCATTACCCTTAATGAGTTTGGCGCACCTGAAGTATTACACTATCAAACCGACGTTGACCTGCCGGAAATGGGCGACAATCAGGTTATGGTTAAAATTGCTTATACCGGCGTCAATCCAGTCGATTATAAAACGCGTCAAGGCTTAGGTTGGGGCGCTGAGAATATTAAAAATAATCAGTTTTCCCAAGGTAAACCGGCTATCTTAGGCTTTGAGATGTCGGGAGAAGTGGTGGCAAGTAAAGCGGACAAATTCAAGGTAGGCGATAAAGTATGCGCCCTTAGTTTTGCCAGTGCCTGTTATGCTCAATACACCGCAGTGGATAGCGATTTAATCGCAAAAGTCCCCGATGCTGTCGATTTAAAAACTGCAGGTGTTTTGCCATGTGTTGGCACGACTGCCTTGCAGATGATTGATTTTGCCAAAATACAATCAGGCGAGCATGTGGTTATGAATGCACCAGCAGGCGGCGTAGGTCATGTCGCCCTACAAATGCTGATGGATAAAATAGAGCAGCAAGGTATCAAACTGACCCTAATTTGCTCGCCTGAAAAGTATGAAAAGTTAGCAGGCTTAATAGATACCAGTAAGCTCGCTGGTTGGATTGATTACACCAAAGATGAAGTCTTTCCTGAGTTAGAAGCAGATTTGCTTTTTGATTTGGTGGGTAACGATGCGGGAGTTCGGGCGCTATCTGTGCTAAAACAAGGCGGACGTGTTGTGGTATTGCCTTCAATCTGGGTAGATAAGCTACAAGAAGCGGGTGCTGATAAGGGTATTCAAGTGGATGGGTTGATTGCTAGCCCTAATGGCAAAGACATCAGTAAAGTCTTGGCAGACATAGCCGCAGGTAAGCTGAAATTACATATTCAAACAACCTATCCATTGGCGCAAGCCAAAGAGGCACATCGCGAAATGGAGAAGGGTAGAGCCTTTGGTAAGATTGTACTTGAGGTGTAAGCTTTGGTAGTGCGGGTACAGTAAAGCGTCCCTATCAGCAGGGTTAATTTACCCCTGCTAATTTACCGATTCCCCTTAATTAAAGTGCATTTATTAAAGTGTACTGATTGCCGTTCAAAACGCTCTCATCAAGACGTGAGGCTACATATGAAGCTAGACGGGCTTAAGCATTTGTCGAAAGGTAAGGCTAATGCGCCCGTCATGCACGGTCTTGGTTTTGGTAACTGTGTGCTTCCAGTGGCGCTGCGTATCACCTCGCATCACTATTAGCTGACCCGACTCAAGCATAAGCTCTACATTCTCTTTAGTCACTTTATGCTTGAGTACAAATTTGCGTGTTGCCCCTAGTGACAGTGAAGCAATGATTGGTTGGTGCCCCAATTCAGGTTCGTCATCGGCATGATAGCCCATGCCGTCTTGACCGCTAGGGTAGTAATTCAATAGACAAGTATTAAAGCTGACATAGACCCCTATGTCTGCAAGCTTATGTTCAACCCGTTGTTTCACGTGAAACACTACGTCATGCCAAGGCATAATAGGACGAGTATGTCCCGAATAATGGTAAGCCAGCGAGCTATCCTGACTACTATCTGAACGGGTATCACCCATCCATACGATTTTACGGGAGGTAATATGCGTTTTACCAAATAAGGTTACCTTATCAGACTGCCACGGCAATTCATCAAGCAGTTGCTGATATAACTCAGCAGGGTTTTCAATCACAAACCCGAGATCATTGACGATACCATCGTATGGCAATAAGTTATCGGTTGGAGTGGGAGCGAATAAATCAGGCATATTTACCTATTTAATGTGATGTTCAGCGGGTTAATGTGATGTTTAGCGGGTCGTTTGCAGGTCAAAAATAATCTTTGCGCAGGTTTCAGGTGCTTCCATCGGTAATAGGTGCCCGTAATCTGCTAACACCGTTATGCGCTCATTAGGTACAAATTTACGCCAACCTTTACGCACTTTTTCACTATTAAACATAGAGGGTTTCGCCAGAATTAAGGCATAAGGTAAATTGACTATATTTAACTGTTTGAGTGCTGGGTCGATATAGGGCGTACCAAAATAGCTGGCAAGCTCCTGTTCGGGTGTAAACAGTAGGGTATATCTGCCATCATCTGTGGCCGTCAAACTGTTTTGGGCGAAGATGTGTAAGTTTGCATCGCTGATGCGCTTAAAAGCCCGATGCTGGCGTAAATGTTGAAAATAGGCTTCCACACTCTCCCAATCAGCTTGTTTAACCTTCGTACTTTTAAACGGCTCTTGATTCATTAAAATAGAGCGGGGTATTAAGTCGAAAATTACCTTTTGCTTTCTGGTAAACGTAACCGGATCAATTAAATACAGTGCAGAGAATAAATCAGGACGTTTGGCAGCCGCCATCGCTGTGGCAGTTGCTCCTTGCGAGTGGCCAATAGCAATAATGGGTTTGTCTTGAGTCTTTTGCAGAAACTCAATTAATAAATCAGCGTCCTGCTCTCGGGTCAATATTTTGTCTTCTGGCAAGTCAACCCAATAGCCACGCATAGCAAGGCTTATTACGTGGAAGTATTGGCTCAGCTCGGTAATTAATGGCTGATACACACCTACAGGAAATCCGTTGCCGCCATAAAAGTGCAGGGTTGGTTTTGATGACGGATTGCCATCACTATTTATCAGCTCAATAAAGTCGTAATAGCGCGCTTTTCTGCCTTGTATATCGAGTTCTTTCTCAAATGGCCGGATGGTGTTAACCTTGGTTCCTTTCATACTTATTCCTAAGACGCTTAAATTATCAAGTGAGACAGTAATGTTAGCCCCTAAGATTAATAAGGGCAAACTTTTGAATGATTTGTGTTCGGTCGGCTTACACTTTGTTAAACCATGCTGACTATTTTAGTTATTTCATAGGATGGCCTATTCCCAGCCCTGAGAGGTGTTAATAAAAGGTCTGCGAGATTTTTTTAGCTTCGTAAGAGTGAATCTGAGCTTGGCCAAACTGGAGAAGGAAGGGGGCAAAACTTATCAAAACTGCTTTATTTATAAAGAGGATGCTTGCTTTTGTGTGAGGGACGAGCACTGAGCTGAGCAGTTAAAGAAAGCCTACCCATGCCGCGCCTATTTCTCCCTTTATTAAATGCTCCGATATTGAGGCTATTCTTTATAATCTTTCTTTACAGTCTTGTTGCTTTACCGCGCATCAACCTCTATATCATCGCCCAAAAATCCTCCACTTTGACGATGCCACAATCCTGCATATACTCCATTTTTAGCCAGTAGCTCATCATGGCTGCCCTGCTCAATGATGTGTCCTTGATCCATAACTACTAAACGATCCAGAGCAGCAATGGTTGAAAGCCGATGTGCAATGGCAATCACTGTTTTGCCTTCCATCATGGTGTTTAGACTTTCAGTAATGGCGTGCTCAACCTCACTATCAAGGGCACTGGTTGCCTCATCTAGTAGTAAAATAGGGGCGTTTTTGAGCATCACACGAGCAATGGCAATACGTTGACGTTGACCGCCAGACAGTTTAACGCCCCGTTCGCCTACTTGCGTATCGAGTCCTTTATTGCCCTTGGCGTCATTTAAATCTTGAATAAAGTCCCACGCTTGCGCTTGTTGACAGGCCGCTATAATTTCGGCATCGGTGGCGGTGGGGCGACCATACGCAATGTTCTCACGCACCGTACGATGCAGCAAAGAGGTGTCTTGGGTAACCATCCCAATTTGTTGACGTAGGCTTTCTTGAGTGACCGCATCGATGGCTTGGCCATCAATGGTTATTTTGCCAGAGTCGACATCATAAAACCTTAGCAGCAAGTTGACCAAGGTGGATTTGCCTGCCCCTGAGCGGCCCACCAGACCAATTTTTTCCCCAGGTTTGATATCTAGGTTAAAATCATCGAGCAGTTTGATAAAGTTTTTATTGGGTAGCCTGCCTTTAGGAGTGGTCAAAGACGCTTCAGTGGCAATACTCAAGTCGGCACCTTCATAACCAAAATCGACATGCTCAAACTTAATATGACCATTATTGACTACCATCTCTTTGGCGTTCGGGGCATCCCTGACATTTTGTGGTGCGGATAATGTACGGATACCATCTTGCACGGTGCCAATGCTCTCGAAAAGACTGGCCATTTGCCACATAATCCAATGCGTTAATGCATTCAAACGTAATGCCATTGCAGTAGCGACCGCCAGAGCGCCCACACCCACATCGCCCCTTTGCCATAAATATAAGCCAATCCCAGCACTGCTACCGATGAGTGTCACGCTGACCAAATGATTGACAAACTCTAGTGACGTTACCCAGCGCATCTGACCATGTACCGTTTGCAAAAACTGGCTCATTGCTGACTTTGCATAGCCTAGCTCTCGCCGAGAGTGGCTAAACAGCTTGACGGTCATGATATTGGCATAAGCATCGGTAATACGCCCTGTCATAAGCGCTCGGGCATTGGCTTGAACACTGGCAGTTTGCCTAAGCTTCGGCAAGAAGTACCACAGCGTGGCACTAAACATGAGCAACCAAAGTACAAAGGGTATCAGTAACAAGCTATCTAGTTTAAATAAAATGATGCCACTGGTCACAAAAAATACCAAGACATAGGTCATCATATCGACAACGGTAATGACCGTATCACGCACCGCCAATGCCGTTTGCATGACCTTAGCAGAAACACGTCCCGAAAATTCATTTTGATAGAATTGCATCGACTGACCAAGCATGCGCTTATGAAATCGCCAGCGCATTTGCATCGGGAACACGCCTTGGATAACTTGAAAATGCACTAGGGCCGACAAACCTACCCAAAATGGGCTCAAAATGAGAACCGCAAACATGAGCTTTAAGGTATCGCTTTTATCATGCCAAAGGCTGGTGGGTGTATAAATACCCATCCAGTCGACAAGGTCGCCAATCCATGCATATAGCAAGGCTTCATAGACACCGATACCTGCGGTCAGTATCATAAACAGCACAAGCCACCCGCGTAGACCGTGAGTACATGCCCACAAGAATTTAAACAACCCTTCCTTTGGCAGAGGGATTTTAGTATCTGGAAAAGCAGAGAGGCGGTTTTCAAAAAATTGGAATAGCTTGTTCATTATATAATTACCATTCAGAATGCAGAGCAAAACAATGTCTTACCTTACTCAGTTTCTGATTCACCAATTGGCCTATTTAGTTTATTAACTTATTAATGGCTAGGTTGTTAGAGCCTATAAGTATCTAGGCAACGCATAAAAGGTATAAAGGATTGCGCTAGACAACTCAAACCACAAACGAGTTGTTAAGTGTGAAATATATTGTTACATTCATCGCTTTAGAGACATTATTATGACTTATCTTATTATCGCCGTGCTTTGCAGTGTTTCGGTGTCGGTGCTACTTAAAGTCTTGCGCCAAAAAGGCATCGATATCCGTCAAACCATCGTCGCAGGGTATCCAGTTGCCTTCTTACTCACTTGGCTGCTTTTGCGCCCTGATATTAGTGGCGTAGTTGAGCTTGGCAGCACATGGGGCATTATACTGTTATTGGGGGTGTTACTGCCGTTAATCTTTGTGATTTTAGGCCGTGCGATTGAATCAGTCGGCATTATTGCCACCGATGCGGCGCAGCGTCTGTCGTTGATTATCCCTATTGGCGCTGCCTTCGTGCTGTTTCAAGAGGTGCTTACCCCGCAGCGCACCTTAGGCATTGTGCTTGGTTTCTTAGCGTTAATCGCTTTAGTTACCCGTCAATCTGAGGTCAGCACAGCGTCAAGCCTACAGCCAAATGAGCTAGGCAATCTGACCTCCAGCGCCTTACCATCAAAACCAGCGATACCTAAACTAGACAAACTGCCTGTTGGCCTGTGGCTGCTGGGCGTATGGTTAGGATATGGTGTTATTGATATCCTGTTCAAGCAGGTAGCCAAACAAGGCGCTGCTTTCCCCTTGACCTTATTTTTGGCATTTGGCATGGCAGGCGGGTTGCTATTTATCTATTTGCTGGTTAATAAAACCCAATGGAGTGGCAAGGCATTAGCCTCAGGTTTGCTATTAGGGGCGCTAAATATGGGCAATATTTACGCCTACATCAAAGCCCATCAAATGTTAGCTGACTCGCCAAGCGTGGTATTTACCGGTATGAATGTCGGGGTAATTGCGGTGGCAACCTTAGTCGGTGTGGTTGCGTTTAAAGAGACGCTTAGCAAGCTAAATATGCTAGGTATTGTGTTGGCGATAGGGTGTGTGTTGGTGTTGTTTTGGGGGTAGGGGGAGGTTTGTAGCCATCTAAACCTTCACAACATAAACCCAGTGAAGAATAAGTAGCCAATCCCGCTATCCGCTACTATCTGCTCGGCTTAGCAAGGCGGTGCGCTAAGCCATTGAGTGTCTCTTGCTTCGCGAGCCACCCAATACCAAGCACCCGCAACTTGCTAACCCCAGCAGTATATCCGCTGCTATCGGGGCTAAGAAGCCTTGTTTGAGTAGGGGTCATTGTGTTACCAATAATATTTAATAAAAATATTGAATGTTTACGTTGTATATTTTATTACATATAAAGTTTATAGTATATATTCTGCAATGATAGAACACATTAGTTTAAATTTAATAACTATTGTTAATTTTTTGATGTATGGAAGTTTTAAATGTCTACAGATATTAATCAGCTTAGAGATATTTCAACACTCTTTACTAGAAGTGAGATACAGCGTCTATTTAAAAACGACTTTGAGTCGATTAATACTAAGCTCGTCAGATATGACATGTTCGAAAAAAAGCGTGGTTGCTCTTACTTAAAGGTATTGAAAGATGCTTATAAAATTATTCTGAAAAATTATCAAAATGAGTATGTCATAAAGAATGAGTTTTTGAATCAACGTTTAATTAACCAAATAGGGAATAGAGACTCTTTAATCATCAATGAGATGAGACTAGGAAGTGTAACCGCTGATTTAGCTATCTTTAATGGGATATCTAAGGTTTTTGAAATCAAAACTATACTTGATAAAGAGTATCGATTGTCAAAACAACTTGATGTATATAAAAAGATTTTTAATGAGGTTTATGTAATTGTTCCACAAGAGAACATCTCACAATATATGAAGTATGATAGTAAGGTAGCGATAATTTCATATGATTCCAAAATAAAGAGATTTGAAATAGAAAGAGAAGCTTCGACTAACTCTCATATAGATATTGACGTATTGATGAATGTTCTACACTCTAAAGAATATCTTAATATTGTCCATATATACTATGATGAAACAGATATACCCGAACTAAATTCTTTTAATCAATTCGATATATGTAAAAAACTTATATCAGAAATTCCATTTGAAGATATTAATCTTTTATTTATTAATGCAATGAAACAAAGGTCGATTAATAACTCTTTTTTTAATAAAGTTAATAACGAATTTAATCAGGTTTGTCTTTCATTAAACCTCAAGGAAGAAGACAGAAAGAGTCTTATTAACAAACTCAAAATAAACAAGGTGTATTAAATGTATTTTCCATACCTAAGAGGACGACAATTTGAACTTATTGCTATAAGAGACTTAGCTTTAGAAGGAGCTTTAAAGCGAATCGTTCCTATTATTGAGCCTGTTAAAGAGAGCTTTAATAGCCTGAATCTTGCTAATAAAGTTATGGTTGAGGCCAGTATTAATCCTTTTTTAATTGTAAATCCTCAGGTAGGAGAGGTATCTGGAGATAAACTTCATTTTTTAGATTATATGGATAAACTTGAAAACTCAGTATATAGACACGCATTCAATTATTCAGATAATGCTAAATACATTTTAGAATGTATCGACAAATATAGCTTAAATGGCTGCATGTTAATTTGTGTAGATAATTTTACTCAAGAAGATGAGTTGATTTCAATTTGTGAAGATGAGCGCATCAATCATATTGTGTTATTGGAACCACATAGATATAGAACATTAGATAGGCATATAAAAAAGCTGAATAAAACTTACATTAGATTAGATGATCTATTCGAAAAACAGAAAAGAAATTCTGATTTTTTGAGTATACCAGAACATAAATTCTCAGAGGAGCATCTGTATTATAAAGCTGATGGATATCAAGGATTCAGCGACTTTACTGTCTTACCAAAAGAGTATGTTGAAGGCGGAAGTACTCCTAGAGCTGTAGTAATTAATATTACTTATATTAATGAGAAAGTTGAAAACCAAATTTGGATAAGGCACTTTACCTCAGATACTAATGATTCTATTTCAAATGTTCAGGGTAAGTTTGCTGAAGCTACTTTTAAAGCTATCAAGTTTTGTGACACGCTATCTTTGGATAATTCAGGTATTGCAGAACTTAGAGGATATCTAAGAGAGTCGAAGTATCCAGGTTTGGGCACAGTTAAGAAAATCACTATAAAAAATCATTTGTTAGTCATTAAACAATATTTAGACAAATTATCATGAATATATGCGAAGGTTGCTTTAGTGACAAAGAACTTAAAGGTTTTATAAATGCCGAAGGCAAGGTAGATAAATGTGATTTTTGCAATATTAATTTAAACAAAGTTATTTCTATAGACGAGTTGCTTGATTTTTTCCAAGAATTTTTAAATTGCTTTGAAACTAATTCCAATGGTACAAGTTTAGTTAGTTTAATCCAAGGTGACTGGGATTTATTTTATAGTAATAAAATTGCTGATGATATAATTAATGTTGTCATTAATAAGCTTAAACTAACTTTTCATAATGCTGAAGTGTTAGTTATGTATAGTCAAGAAATTTTAAATAACATTAATTATTGGCACGAATTAAAAGAGCAGTTGAAATGGGAGAGGAGGTATTTAGCTGATATCGACTTTCTGATAAATGAGCTAGGGTGGGATAGTTTTTTTGAAAGCCAGTCTTTAATTAATAAAAACGACGTATTATACAGAGCTAGATTACATCAAAACACTAATGATATACCCTACGATAGTGATTCTATGTTTTGCCCGCCAAAGGAAAAGAGCACAGCTGGTCGAGCAAACCCGATGGGTATTCCTTATTTGTATTTATCAGATAATCAAGACACTGTATTATACGAAATTAGAGCCACTTATCTAGATGATGTTAGTGTAGCTCAATTCTCTATTAGACCTGATTTAGATAAGAAGGTATTAATATCTGATTTTACTGAAATACCAACTTTATATCATCCCAATGAAGTTAACAATAGGATAAAATCGAGATTACTTAAGAGGCTTATAAGCCATGACTTATCTCAACCTATTAGGAGGTATGATTCAGAACTCGATTATATACCTACGCAATTTATATGTGAGTTTATTAAAATATATACGAATGTTGAAGGGTTAAGATTTCGTAGTTCTCTACATAATACTGGTACAAACTATGTAATTTTTGATCAAAATATTATGATGTGTACAGATGTTAATAGGATTCAAGTTTCAGGAGTAGATATAAGCTATAAAAAAGTTAAATAGAATATAGTTATACTATAGTCTGTTTCTTTAAACCAACATGCAAACCCAATCCCTGCAAATGTCCCGCTGCCTGAAAAAGCGGTTTAGCCGCGACGGAAGTGGTATCCTGACGGTATGAGCGAGGTGTGGTGGCTAAAGTCTGAAGGAGTCTCGCCGAGCAGGAATGCTTCAGCTTGTGTCACCGCCTCGCTCAGACTGGCAGATACAAGCGGACGGCGGGATTGGCTCTAGACTCATCTTATTTATTTTAGGGCAGCAAAGCCTCCCTCACACTCGGTTGACAAAAGAGTAGAAGATCCGATATAACCCCTCAAACAAAAAAATCCTCTTCAAAAAGAGGATTTAACACTTAAAGAACCATAAAAACATTGAGCACTTACTGCTTCTCAATAAAATCACTCACCTGCACACTCAATATCTCCCACAGCTTCTCTTGAGCGGCAGTGCTGCCCCAAGCATTATGCGGACTAAATATCACTCGAGGATGTTTCTCCTTAGCAAGCTTAAGAAGCGGATCGTCTTCAGTAGTAGGCTCTTGCTCGAATACATCTGTGGCATAGCCTATAACCTGCTCGTTTTGTACTGCATCAAACATGGCTTGCGAGTCGACCACACCGCCACGAGCGACGTTAACGACTAATGGGTGCTTATCCATTTTCGCTAAGGTATCATGGTTGATCAGATGTTTAGTCTCCTCGGTTAATGGGCAATGCAGACTAATAACATCGGAGGTTTTGAGTACCGTGTCAAAATCAGTATAGTCATCATTACGCGGCGATTTGCCTTGATGCTCCGCCCAAAGAACTTTCATACCAAAGGCCTTGGCAATCTTAGTAACCCGCTCGCCGATAGTACCGACACCGATAATGCCTAACGTTTTGTTCTCTAAATCAATTAGCGGAATATCCAATAGGCTAAAGCTACCTGACGCCTCCCATGTACCATCGACGACCTTTTGGTGATAATGAACCACCGCCCGCAGTGCCCCTAGCATCAGCATAAAAGTATGTTCGGGCACACTTTTGACCGCATAGCCTGCAACATTATACAGCTCGACATTATGCTCGTTACAAGCGTCACTATCGACATTATTCATGCCAGTGGCGGTCAGTTGAATGAGCTTAAGATTGGGGAGGGCAGCAATAACGTCACGGCCAATCTTAACCTTGTTAGCAAGGATAATGTCGGCATCTTGACAGCGCTCAATAATCAAGCCATCGTCCTGCTCAGTGTCGTCAAAAGTGACATAATCGGTGACGCCATCAGGTGCTGATAAGTCGACTGAATCTAAAAAAGTACCTTTATCTAAAAATACGGCTTTCATAATATAACCTTTTATAATTTATAACTTATAACATAGATGGTTCAACTGTTCTTGGGTCTTAACGTTGAATATAAGCTCTTAACGTTCAATGCCCGTTCTAAGACTGCTCTTTAATAAACTCGTTTATTTGAGCACACACGATGTTCCACAGCTTTCTTTGCGCCGCTTTGCTACCGGCACCGTGGTGAGGACTGAGAATAACGCGGGGGTGATTGTCTTTTGCCAGTTGTACGATGGGGTCATCTGATCTCGCAGGCTCTTTTTCAAACACATCAGTGGCATAGCCTAAGATTTTATCGTTTTTTATGGCCTCTGCTAACGCGGTGCTGTCGACTATTTGACCACGGGCAACATTGACGATTAGAGGCTTTTTATCCATTTTTGCAATGGCTTCAGCATTAATAAGGTGTTTGGTTTCTTCTGTCAGTGGCGCGTGTAGGCTGATCACATCAGAGGCGGCAAGCACAGAGTCAAAGTCAGTATAAGAGTCATCGCGAGGCTCTTTGCCTTTATGCTCTGCCCACAGCACCGTCATGCCAAACGAATTGGCAAGCTCGCCCATACGTTTACCAATTGAGCCGACGCCGATGATGCCGATGGTTAAGTTATGGATATCAATCAGCTCTTCATCGAGATAAGACACTTGACGCGACTTTTGCCATGTGCCATCGAGCACTGCATTGTGATAATGGATACCTGTACGCATGGCGTTTAGCATAAGCATAAACCCATGCTCTGCCACACTTTGGGTAGCGAAACCTGGCGCATTGTATACCTCGACGCCATTGTCTTTGCAAGCTTCCATATCGATTTGGTTGGTACCGACAGAGGTGACTTGCAACAGCTTTAGGTTAGGCAACGCTTCAATCACGTCACGCTCTATTCTTAATGTTCCAACAATGACAATCTCGGCATCCTGACAGCGCTCGATAATAACCTGATTATCTTGCGGCGTCTCGTAATAGGTAATGTACTCGCCTACTTTCTCTGGTGGCGTAAGCGCCAAGTCGTTTGAAAATCTCTTTTCATCCAATAGGACAGTTTTAAAAGTGTCTTTTTTTAATAACTCTTCTTTTAATAATTCTGGTTTTAATAATTCTGATTTCATAGTGTTCTCCTTTATTATGGCTTCTAATCAGTGCGATTTATGTTTACTTATGATTCATGTCTATTTATTAGCCTTTAGTGCTGGCTATTCATCAGTAAATTCATTATTAGTCGTACACTGGCTTATTTTGAGACAAATAAGGGCTATAATGAAAGGTTAGTACTAGGGGTTATAATGCCATACTAAAGTAAGACTAAGCACCTCATGCTCCTAAGGCTTCATTTTATTTTATAACTCATTTTAACGTATGGATTTGCGAGTAAATGCATCAGGCGCTTATAACTTTTGTATGAATTGTGCGTTAAGTCGCAACCATGTTCTGGGATTAGGATAAAGTTTAATTTGATACCATTATGGATGACAATATTGATGGAAATATGGATAGCAATGACTTTATGCTGATAGCATTCTTCAGATAGCAGCTTTAATCCTAAGAACCTGAAAAACTAAAATACCGGTTTTCATTTTGTATTTCTTGATATTAGCTGAGAAGGGTTTACAATTTAATAATCAATTGAAACAAATGCTTATGCCAACATATGGATCTAAAAAATAACCAATACTGGCAAATTAACCGTATTTACTAAATCAAAGTATGGAAATTACTAACTTTGTCCTCATTAAGCTAGGTAGAAAGTCACGATTATCCTTTATAATAGGATCTGACTATCAGCTTACATGTGAATAACACATTCATCGCAACGTGCAGAGTATCGTTGTTGAGTATACTGAAAAACATCCTGAAATTTATTAAAAGAACTGACTGATTTATGACAATAGCAGCTTTAATCCCCGAATTCGCCGTAGGTCAACGTTATCTTTCTGACACTGAGGCCGAACTTGGCCTAGGTGTTGTTATTGATGTTGATGACCGCTGTGTGCATATTTTATTTGCTCAAAGCGAAGAGACACGGGTCTACGCTAAAAACTCTGCACCGTTATCCCGAGTAACCTTTAAGGTGGGCGACGAAATTACTGATCAAGATGGCAACTCGCATATTGTTACGGGCGTTGATGAGGTCATGGGTGTTGTTAAATACCATGTTGAGGGGCATCCGCGCGGTATTATGGAAACACGTCTGGCTGCAAATATTACCTTGGCAAAACCGCTTGAACGGCTGCTGGCGGGGCGAGTAGAGCGTGGCGATTGGTACGAGCTACGTCAAGACATATTGCGAATGCAGTCAGCGTTAGCAGGGCATCCTCTTAAAGGACTTATGGGCGCTCGCGTCGATATTATTCCGCATCAGTTATATATTGCTCATGAAGTGGGAAAGCGTATCGCACCGCGTGTATTGCTCGCTGATGAAGTGGGTCTGGGAAAAACCATTGAGGCAGGTCTAATTATTCATCAGCAGCTGCTTACGGGTAAAGCTCAGCGGGTTCTGATATTGGTGCCAGATAGCTTGCAATATCAGTGGATGATAGAGATGCGCCGTCGCTTTAACCTAAACTTTGCCCTGTTTGATCTCGTGCGTACTGCTGCGATTAAAGAGCACAATCCTGAACAAAATGTTTTTGCGACAGAGCAGTGCATTATTGCAAGCCTAGACTTATTGCTTGATCATCATGATTTGTACGAGCAAGCCATGGAAGCTGGGTTTGATTTATTGGTTGTCGATGAGGCGCATCATCTGCATTGGGATAGTGAGCAAGGTGGTAATGATAAATATGAATTGGTTGCGGATTTTGCTCATGAAACACCGGGAATTTTACTACTAACAGCAACCCCTGAGCAGCTGGGCGTAGAAAGTCACTTTGCTCGTTTGCGCCTGCTCGATGCTGACCGCTTTGATAACTTAGATGATTTCATTGCTGGTCAAGAAGCCTTTGTTGATACCGCTGCTGTGGCAGAAGTATTAATGGATGAAAAACCGTTGTCAGAGGGTCAGATTAATGCGCTAACCCATCTGCTTGGGATAGAAGATGACAATGAACTTGTTACCATTAATGACGATGACCGATTGCGTACCTATGCGTTAAACCAGTTATTAGATCGTCATGGTACGGGTCGGGTGCTATTCCGTAATACACGCGATAGCGTGCAAGGGTTTCATGGGCGTACCAGCGTCCCTCATCCACTGCCGTGCCCTGACGCATGGGTGGGTAATTATCAAACCTGTGGTAAATTGCGTGAACAGCTTTGGGGCGAAGAGAACCAACCTGATGGCGGCTGGCTTGAAGATGATCCGCGTGTGCCTTGGTTGATTAACCTATTAAAAGAAGATCTGAAGCAACAAAAAGTGTTACTGATTGCCCGTAGTGGGGCTACGGCCGAGAGCTTAGAGGCGGTACTTCGCTTACATGCGGGTATTAAAACAGCCATATTCACGGAGCAAATGAGCTTGCTTGAGCGTGACCAAGCCGCAGCGTTCTTTGCTGATGAAGAAGGTGCGCAAATTCTATTATGTTCTGAGATTGGCTCTGAGGGGCGTAATTTCCAATTTGCCAGTCATCTTGTACTATGGGATCTTCCCGCTAATCCAGATACCTTAGAGCAGCGCATAGGTCGTCTTGACCGTATTGGTCAGAATAAGGAAATCACCCTGCATGTTCCTTATGTAGAAGGTACCGCACAAGAGCGAATGTATAAATGGTATGACGGTGCATTAAACATTTTTAATCATATCTCGCCCACCGCTCAGACGGTGCAAGAGCGGTTTATTGTCGACTTAAAGCCCCTGCTTGAGGGCGAAAATAGCCCAGAAAATCGTCAAGCCCTAGACGAGCTTATCGAAGAGGCCTGTCACTTACGCCAACAGTTAGAAGCGGAGTTACAAGCAGGGCGTGACCGTTTGCTAGAATATAACTCTTGCCGACCTCGTGTGGCAGCGCGTATTGCCGATGCAATGAGCGATTTTGATGCTAATAATATACTGCCCGCCTTTCTAGATCGTTTTTTAGCGTCTGCTAACTTAGATCACAGCGTGCAGCGCGATGGATCATGGATTGTGCATCCCCCTGAGGCTGAAAATAGTCAACATCCAGACATTGAAAACTTACCGATTTCTGAAGATGGCATGACTCTAACCTTTAAACGCAGCCAAGCCTTAGTGCGTGAAGACATGGACTTTATTACCCATGAGCATCCGCTTATGTTAGCGATATATGACATGGCAAACTCAGGCACCTTTGGTAACACCACAGTGGCAATGCTTAAGAGTAATACCGTACCTGAAGGCATGCTATTGCTTGAAGTTAACTTTAGAATCACAACCATTGCTCCAAAGGTATTGAACCTAACTGCGAACCTACCCACTCAAGTATTACGGGTATTTTTAGGTGAGCAAGGGGGAGATTTATCAGAACGCATTACCGCTGATATGATACTGCCTCATATTGAGCGCTTGGATAAAAATCGGGCTCGTCAAGTAGTCAAAGTGCGTAGTGGCGTGATTGAGTCACGCTTTCAGGACGCTGAGACAATTGCACAAAGCAAGCTTGACGATATCAGTGCGCAAGCGTTGGCCCGCTTTAGCCAAATTTGGGAACGCGAAATTAGTCGTTTAAAAAAGCTACAGCAAGTTAACCCTAATGTTCGTGATGAGGAGATTCAGCGTTTAGAGTCTCTTAAAGCACAAGGCGTGCAAGCACTGGCTAATTTATCACTTGTTCCTGATAGTATTCGTGTATTAGTAGCCGTTAAGCCTTAAATTGGGCGATTGGTTTGATTGAATAATCAGTCGCTAGTCCCGCTTGTCCCTACTATTACCCTTTTAGAAGCTCTCATTTAAGAGAGCTTCTTTTGCGTCTCTAAAAACGCCATGCAATTTTTAAATGGGTCTCAAATCGAGGCTAAACCGCGCTCATTGGATAATTCATCTATAAATTATCCAATGTTAACCATTAATTTTTAGCTTAAGTTTCACTTTATATTTTCAGCCATGCCTTAGCGGCCGACTCATCTGAAGGGTCAAATCCTTTAACATCCAGATTGGGTAACATCCATCCTTCAATTTCAGCAATCTTTTGTATCCATTTTTGGTCGCTAATGACCGCCATTTTGCCAAAATATTTCATGGTTTCCCAAAGCTTAGGCATACGGCGCATCTCTTCTATTACCGCTGAGAACGTTGGCATAGCCAAATTTTCAATTCGATATAGCAGTGTTGCATTCTTTGGCGCATTGTCTGAGTCAGCCTCACAAATGGCCGAAGTTGCCTGCATCCATTCATCTAATAAGCTTTTCATATCTTCTTGAGTGATTTTACCCTTTATGCAAAGCTCTATATGGGTGTCGCTAAGTTGGTTTAAGGTGTAGTTCATGATTTTTCCTTATTTTATATGGGTTGGCACTTGTTTTATATGGACTGTTATAAGTAGTGATATTAAAAACGATAGCGCTGTAATATTACGAACCTGCATAACTAGCAAAGTATGCTACGCATTTATTATAAATAATTTGTTAATTGTCAAAAAACTTTTAAATAACAATCATTATATTTTATAAAGTGCTAAATTATATCGAATATAAAGGAAAGGTAAGCTCTCATGACACCTGCTGTAAACCTAGCTAAAAAACTAAAATTGGACTATCAAATTCACGAATACCATCACGATCCAAAAGCTGAGTCTTATGGACTAGAAGCCGCTGATAAATTGGGTGTCCCTGCTGAGCAGGTCTTCAAAACCTTGGTGGTAGAGACAGATGCCAATAAGCTTGCAGTAGCTATTTTGTCTGTTAGTGAGACCTTAAGTTTTAAGAAAATGGCGAAAGCGCTGGGCTGTAAGAAGGTACAAATGGCTGACCCTAAAATTGTGGAGCGAAGCACAGGCTATATACTCGGTGGCGTTAGCCCGTTAGGTCAGAAGAAGCGCCTAGCAACGGTTATTCATGAATCGGCTCAAGAGCTAGCAAGTATATATATCAGTGGTGGACGTCGAGGGCTTGAAATTGAGCTACCGGCCCAGCAGCTGGCCACCGTTCTGTCTGCTAAATTTTACGATATTATCGATAGTCATTAATGCCAAAATCACTGCGTATACTGCTTAAATTGCTGGCTAAATGTTCTACTTAATACATATATGAACAGGGTGGGAAACTTTCAGCTATGGAAGTCATGGCTAAAATAGGCCAAATACACCAGTCTATAGAGCACAGATTAAACCTTTATCTAAAGTGCACCCTATGTCGAATTTTATTGTTCAACTTATGCAAAATTAAATTATTAACATCTTGACTACCTGACTGGATTAACTCTTAATGGTTGAGGCTTGGGTTATTAAATGCATGGCAATTGTCATTCAAGCCTTGGAGGCATAGAGTTTGAGTTGCTGTTTGACAGCCGCTAGTAGCTTAGGTTTCCAGCAGCGGTTAACAAGGTATAAGTCATAAAAGATAGCGACTCTGTCAGCTGCTAAAGCTAATGTTTGTAGGGATGTAGCAAGCTTTGTCTTGTTGCTTATTTTTTACTGGTATGCGATTCCCATTATTTTATCGTCAACTATTTAGAGAGCTACAATAGTGTCTCAATGTACAAAAACTGTAATCAATAAGGTTATACCTTGTGATTCTTCACAACTATAAATATAATAGTGTTAAGCCTAACTAATATAACTTATTATTTAGTTAAGCCTATCTTAACAATAAAATAAACGTTTTCAGACTTTCATTAACGATATGATAAGGCTGAAAAATCACTGGTTAATCCAGCGATAAATAACTCACATCAAAAAAAGGAATAGTCATATGTCTAATAATAAATTAGAACTATTAACCCCTAAAAACTCTCAAATGATCTTTATTGATCAACAACCACAAATGGCTTTCGGTGTTCAGTCAATTGACCGCCAAACTCTTAAAAATAACGTTGTTGGTCTTGCTAAAGCGGCTAAGGTTTTCAATATCCCAACTACAATTACAACGGTTGAAACTAAAAGCTTCTCAGGACATACCTATCCAGAGCTTCTGTCTGTCTTCCCACAAAACAAATTACTAGAACGTTCTTCAATGAACTCTTGGGATGATCAAAACGTTCGTGATGCACTGGCTGAAGGCGCTAAAAATGGCCGTAAAAAGGTTGTAGTGTCAGGGTTATGGACTGAGGTTTGCAACCTTTCATTTGCTTTATCTTGCATGCAAGATACCGATTATGAAATATATATGGTCGCTGATGCTTCTGGCGGTACTTCAGCTGATGCTCATAAATATGCAATGGATCGTATGATTCAAGCAGGCGTTGTTCCTGTAACGTGGCAACAAGTTCTACTTGAATGGCAACGTGATTGGGCTAACAAAGATACTTATGACGCAGTGATGGATATTGTTAGAGAGCATTCAGGTGCTTATGGTATGGGTGTTGATTATGCTTATACTATGGTGCATGGCGCTCCAGAACGTGCTCAACATGGCGAAACTATTGGTCCAAACCCAGCTAAATAATGTTTTCATTTAAATATTTTTAATCTAAAGTATTTGTTAAAACTGATTAACTGGTTATAAAAGGATTAGTTGAGTATGAGAAGTCGTAATTAAGTTTCGGTTTCCTCTACTTGATTAATCCTTTCTTTTTTTTGAACCCTAAAGAGTATATAAATAATGAAAATTTATATTGCATCATTGATTGTAGGGATTCTGGTTGGAGTTATTTATAGTTTAGTTAATGTGCGTTCACCTGCCCCCCCTACTTGGGCTCTGGTTGGTTTATTGGGTATGTTAATTGGCGAGCAAGCTATACCTTATATCAAGCAACATTTTTCTAATAGTTCCGCCCATGTACAGCAGGCAGATCAAACAATAACTTCTCAACATAACTCGGATACTTAATAATCCATAAAATTTTAATGTAGAAGCGTTTTGTCATGCTGCTGGATCTACCTACTTTCCACAGTGTTGTTTTAATATTGCAGCGGTGCAGTATTAAAAGTAAGAGATTAAAAGTAAGAGATTAAAAGTAAGTAATAGTGGCTTATTTATGAGACTTACTGTCTATGTAATTTACCTATTTTATTAGATTATTAGTAGAAACCATTATTACTAAAGTTAAGTGTAAACTTTATCACACTCAGTAAGATCATTTCTGTAGTTAAATAGGGGGCAGTATCAGTAGACAATTTAGTTATGAGGCCTTTTACTATATAGGTTATTGCGCAAGATAGGTTATTGTGCAAGTTTAAATCTATAGCTTCATTTAAATTAATTTTGGTTTGCCACACGGTTACCTATGCGATTTTAATAGGGTGTCATCTGGTACTGATATAGTCTATAAAATAATCTAAAAGTCCTAAAAAATTCGTTACCTGAAATTTTCTTACTCTCATTTCAATAGGATAACAATATGACACATCCAGATATTATTTATTTTAACGGTAATATAACCACTCTTGATCCTAAAAACCCTACGGCAACAGCGGTGGCTATCAAGGATGGCCGCTTTATCAAAGTCGGTAATGACTCAGAAGTGCTTGATTTAGTAGGCAGCAATACTAAATCGATAAATCTCAAGGGTCGTAGCGTATTACCGGGCCTATTTGATAACCACACTCATGTTATTCGTGGTGGTCTAAACTACAATATGGAACTGCGTTGGGATGGGGTTCGCTCTTTGGCGGATGCGATGGCGATGTTAAAAGCGCAAGTTGATAAAACGCCTGCTCCGCAATGGGTACGTGTTGTTGGCGGCTTTACTGAGAATCAGTTCGTAGAAAAACGTATGCCAACAATAGATGAAATTAATGCGGTGGCGCCTGATACCCCTGTTTTTATCCTACACCTCTATGACCGTGCCATATTAAACGCAGCAGCTCTGCGCTCTGTTGGCTATACAAAAGACACGCCAGAACCACCGGGCGGTGAAATACAACGTGATGTGAATGGTAATCCAACGGGTCTTCTATTGGCTAAACCAAATGCAAGCATCCTTTATGCTACTTTGGCAAAAGGTCCTAAACTACCCTTTGAATATCAGCTTAACTCTACTCGTCACTTCATGCGTGAGCTTAACCGTTTAGGGGTTACGGGTATTATTGATGCAGGTGGTGGGTCACAGAACTATCCAGATGATTATGAAGTCGTACAAAAACTTCACGATGAAGATCAACTAACCGTACGCATGGCTTATAATTTATTCACTCAAAAGCCTAATGAAGAAAAAGAAGACTTCTTGAAATGGACGTCCTCAGTGACTTATAAGCAAGGCGACGATTACTTCCGCCATAATGGTGCTGGTGAAATGCTGGTATATTCAGCTGCTGACTTCGAAGACTTTCGCCAGCCACGTCCTGAAATGCCAGCAAATATGGAAGAGGATTTGGAAGAAGTTATTCGTATTCTTGCGCAAAACAAATGGCCGTGGCGTCTTCATGCAACCTATGATGAAACCATTGAGCGGGCATTAAACGTGTATGAAAAGGTCAATAAAGAGATTCCTTTTGAAGGTTTAAATTGGTTCTTTGACCACGCTGAGACCATTTCTCAAAAGTCTATAGATCGTATTGCTGAGCTTGGCGGCGGTATTGCGGTACAACACCGTATGGCTTATCAAGGCGAATATTTTGCAGAGCGATATGGTACAGCTGCTGCTTCGAACACCCCACCAATTAAGCAAATGCTTGACAGTGGAGTTAACGTCTCCGCTGGTACAGATGCAACACGGGTTGCCTCTTACAACCCTTGGGTATCATTATCATGGTTAATCAGTGGACAAACTGTAGGTGGTATGCAAATTTATGATCAAGACAACCTACTTGACCGTGAGACTGCGCTGCGTATGTGGACGGAGAAGGTAGCTTGGTTTACCAATGAAGTGGGTAAACGTGGCCGTATCGAAGAAGGTCATCTTGCTGACTTTATCGTACCAAACAAAGATTTCTTTAAAGTTCCTGAAAATGAAATACCGTTCTTAACGTCAGATTTAACCGTTGTTGGTGGTAAGAGTGTGTATGGAGCAGGCGAGTTTTCTGACTTTGATTCGCCAATACCTCCAGCAATGCCAGATTGGTCACCTGTGAATCAATACGGTGGTTATGCCGCGTGGGGCGAGCCTGAAGGGGCCGGTAAAAACTCATTAGCACCTCTGCAAAATCAAGCAGCTATGGCAGCATCTTGCGGATGTTCAACGGCATGTACCATTCATGGTCATAACCATGCAAAAGCATGGCAGTCTAAAGTGCCTGTGTCTAATTTCAAGGATTTCTTTGGCGCATTTGGTTGCTCTTGCTGGGCGGTTTAACCGCCTAAGTTAAATGCGTAAAGAAAACGTATTACGTCTAAGGTTTTTTGCTTTTAAAATCCCGGTGAAATTAATTTTCAGCGGGGTTTTTTTACTGTTATATTTATACTAAAAACTAGGGCGTGTCCTCAATTCGTACAATTGCATTTAAATGGCCTAAAAATAGCTAAATCTTGTCATACCACGTCAAATAGCGGGGAAATATCTCGATATTTACCTATTATTTTCCTTGTCTGACTGCGATATATCTTATTTTTATCTCCATTTTCAAAATGAGGACACGCCCTAGTGTAAGGGAACTTGTTCTCATACCCTTTCGCAGTATAAATAAAGGTTATAAGATTAAGTTTGGGCAAGCGCAGCCATATCGAATGAAAAATTATAAGGTAAACTCATGAGTGTAAATGAAGTTCAGGATAAAAATGAAAGCGCAGAGGGGCATACCGCCTCTGAGAATGTCACTTTCTGGCAGAGATATGAAATACCAGTCATGCTAACAACAGTGGGCGGTGCGATTGATACTATTGGTTTTATCGGTCTATTTGGTTTCTTCACGAATCATGTGACAGGAAACTTGGTAATGGCGGGTGCGGGGATAGTTGAGGGCGGCGCTGGTTTATGGGTTAAACTTGGGGCCTTGCCTGTATTTTTACTAACAGTCATTGCCACCAAACGGGTTATTGTTAAACGTAAAGCCAACAAACCTATACTCAGTGACTTACTTTTTGCTGAAGTCGCCTTTTTAACAGCCTTCTTATTATCAGCAGTATATTTCGGACCGTTTACTCAAGCCGGTACTATTGAGGTAGCCTTTACAGGATTCTTAGGTTTAATAGCCTTTGCCATTCGTAATACAGCAGGTAAAACGGTTATGGGTAAAATGAATCCGACATTACTTATGACCGGTAATACTACTCAGTTAGGTATTGATGTATCAGACTATCTATTTGATCGTAATAACTGTAACTTTAAAAGTCTAAAACACAGCTTTACCATCGTCGCCAGTTTTACCATTGGTGCATTTGTTGGTGCATTATTATATATACAGATTGGGTTATGGGCGATTGCCCCTTTTATTTTTCCTGTCCTGTATTCAGCCATCCGTATGCGCAACAAACAAAATCTAAAAATTGCGACCCAAAGTTAACCACCCGTACTTAGCAAAGTTTGAAAAAAAAGAAAATGCCAGTCAGAGTTTACTGACTGGCATTTTTTATAAGAAACGCTTTTGTTCTCAAACAGAATTTCCTGCGCAATTAGTCTAGGAAAGAGAAGTTATCAATGTCCATAGACATCATAGACTCACTTGGCGCCACCATGCTTTCGGCATGACCTGAAGTGCGAGGTAAGATTTTATCAAAGTAAAACTCCGCTGTTTGCACTTTTGCAGTATAAAATTCTGGTGCTTCTGTACCGCCTTCTTCTAGTTTCTTAAAGGCGACTGCTGCCATACGCGCCCAATGATATGCCATCATCACATAGCCCGAGTACATTAAGTAATCTTCAGAGGCAGCAGAAATAACCTCAGGGTCTTTACGTGCCATTAGCATCAGGCGTACGGTTAATGTGTTCCACTCTGCACATAGTTTGGTCAATGCCCATACAAATTTGCGCATGTCTTTGTCAAGGGCATACTCGCTACACCATTTCATGATACTAGAGGTATAATCACGAATAATTTTACCTTTAGACTGCATGATGACTTTGCGACCCAACAGATCTAATGCTTGTACGCCAGTCGTGCCCTCATATAAGGTGGCAATGCGAGCATCACGGGCGATCAGTTCCATCCCCCATTCTTTGATATAGCCATGTCCACCATATACTTGCTGACCATGTTTTGCCGCTTCGATGCCCAGCTCAGTTAAGAAGCCCTTCAAAATAGGCGTATAAAAACCAAGCTTATCATCCCATTTTTCAAACTCTTCATCATTACCGGTTGCAATACCTTCACTCATCTTATCGGCATAACGGGCAGCATGATAAATCATCGAACGACCGCCTTCAGCAAAGGCTTTCATCGTCAATAGCATACGGCGCACATCTGCATGATTAATGATAGCATCCGCTACTTTATCTGGCTCTTTCGGGCCTGATAACGCACGCATTGAGCGACGCTCTTTGGCATATGGTAGCGCATTTTGGAAAGCCAACTCACAATGTGCAAGACCTTGTATACCCGTACCAATACGTGCCGTGTTCATAAAGGTAAACATCGCTTTAAGACCTTTATTGGGTTCGCCAATTAAATAGCCCGTGGCATCATCAAAATTTAGTACACAGGTAGCGGATGAACTGATGCCCATCTTATGTTCGATTGAACCACAAGTAACGCCGTTACGATCCCCTGCTTCGCCCTCAGTGTTTGGAATGAACTTAGGGACTATAAACAGTGAAATACCACGTGTGCCTTCAGGAGCATTTGGCAAACGAGCCAACACAATGTGGATAATATTATCGGTTAAGTCGTGCTCGCCACTTGAGATGAAAATTTTAGTGCCATTAATTTTATACGTGCCGTCGTCTAGTGGCTCAGCTTTACTTTTAACTTGACCTAAATCAGTACCTGCTTGTGGCTCTGTTAAGCACATAGTGCCTGACCAAGTACCTTCAACTAATTTTGGCAGATAAACGTCTTTTTGCTCATCCGTTCCGTATTGAAGTAGTGTATTGATACAGCCTGTGGTTAAACCAGGATACATCGCCCAAGGCCAGTTTGCTGTACCAATCATTTCAGACTTAATCAGGTTTAAAGACATCGGCAGGTTCATACCGCCGTACTGTTCAGGATACGAAATACCTTGCCAGCCGCCTTCTACAAATTGGTTATAGGCATCTTTAAAACCTTTTGGCGTGGTTACTTCGCCATCTTTAAAGTGGCAACCTTCTTCATCAGCAGGTTGATAAAGAGGGGATACTACATTTTCAGCAAAATCTGCCATCCCCTGAAGAATCATATCTACCGTTTCAGGGTCGGCATTTTCGCCATTACTTAAATCTTTGAAATGAGTTTGATAATCAAAAACATCGTTTAGCAAAAATTTCATATCACGCAAAGGTGCTTTATAACTTAACATAATAATCTCTCTTAAATTGGTGGAGTCGGCAAAGGGGAATGAGCTATTGAAATAATAATTTTAAGACGTTATGAGGTATATTATCTAAATTAGTATAAGTCTAATTATGAGAAATTCCCATTATGACAACTATTATTCATGAGTTACATGTGTACTGATAGAAATTAGTTATACTACTTTATCATGATGTTTTAAATAGTGGTATTGTGCACAAGCGTTTAACTTTAGACCGTTAGGTGGCTGTTCATACTAGAAGCCCTGACAGAAATAACGTCGAAAGTTATAATGATGTTGCTAAACAAAAAAATATACCGTATACAACGCCTGAGGCATCCTAATGGGGTGGCTTAAGGTGTAATGGTTGGCAGAAAGACTTATAGGTTTATTCTGATCCTGATGCCTTTTCTATAAGCTGCTTAAGGTCTCTATAAGCAGCTTAAATTCATCATATTTAGTAAAATTGAAAGAGGGTGTGTTTTTAACAAGTTTCAGGGTATGAACGCTTTTGAATTAAGTATCACCCTAAATTTCATAAATTCATAGTATTCTTAATCTAAATTGTGCCCCCCTTATTATGTCTAAGAGCCGTTTGAAACAACTTGCCAGTCGAGAAGTCGCCCATATTTTTACCATTCAATCTATTGATAGGCCGTGGAACCTTGTGGTGGTTGCAGAGGCAACTATTAGTCTGACCATTTTCGTAGGTGCTTTAACAGGTAAGCTACGTTTGTATTGGCGATGTCGTTGCCCCCAGTCGGTGTGGCAATAGCCTTATTCCTGATGTTTTTATGGATTGAGACTATGGTTGTGCGTCATTACGGGCTGGCCGTTGTGATGGTTACACCACTGACTGTTTTTATTGCTGAATATAGCCGAGATACTTAAAATGTGCTGGCTGATGTGGGCGTTATGTCTTATCAAGGGATCGTACAAGCCAGATTCATTGATACCTTATTAGGATGCTCTATTGCGTCAGTTGGTGGGTTAATCATGCATTCAACGTGGTTAAGAAAACCATTAATGATATTGGAATCTAAGCTTATCAGTGATAAGAATGAGTGGGAATAAACACCAATCAAAAAAGTAAGGCTTTTGCTAAGGCGTGGCGTTAATTACCGTAATTTATATTTTATGGGTAAAAATGGCTAGATTGCCGGTATACTTTGTCTGATTTTAAGCAGATATGCCGCTATTTTTTCTTTGAAGTCATTCGGGTTTGGCGATAATTTATCTCATTTTACCCGCATAATTTAAATGAGGACGCAACCCAGTTGTATATATGATAACAACACCGTGCATAACCACAATACATGGCAACATAACAAAAAATATTTAAGACAGAATGACTTAGGGTTAGACTATGCCTATGATAAGCCTGAGCCGAATTTAAAGCCCTCTATAACCCAACGTCATGGCTAAGGCTCTATAAAGATAGTGTATCCACTCGCTTCCCTGTCCATCGCTCGAAACTAAGTGCGGCTTGACCCATCAACATGCCATATCCATCAGAGGTTTGCGCCTGCAACGCGTGAAAGTGATTTAAAAAGGGTAGGTCGCGACCATACATCATGTCATAAGCATAGCTGCATTCTAGAGCTCTTGATAGGGGAAGCGTATCAGCTGATAGACCGATAGATGTTGCATTGATAATAAGGTCAAATCTACCTTCGAGTTCATGAATGGTACAGGCAGTTGGTTTAATCGCAGCAATCTGAGGATGAGCATCGCCGAGCTCACTAATCAGCTTATCTGCCTTACTTATCGTGCGATTGGCAATGGTAAGTTGGTTTATTCCTGCCTCGACTAATGGTAAAACAACGCCACGGCATGCACCGCCCGCACCGATGATAGCCACCTTAGCGCCCTTTATAAGCCAATCTAACTGATACAAATGATTGACTAGGCCTTGTCCATCGGTATTATCACCATAAATATTACCGTCTTTAAGCATCAAGGTGTTGACCGCACTAGCAACCTGAGCATGAGGAGAAAGACCGCCACGTTCAGCGCAAAGTTGGTAAGCCATTTGTTTAAAAGGTACAGTAACATTTGCACCCACACCGCCACCATTAAAAAAAGCCTCAACCACTGCGATAAAGCTCTCAGAGTTATCAGGGCAATATTGCTTTGCGTAGCGAATATGCACACCGGTTTGTTTCGCAAATGCTTTATGGATAGTAGGGGATTGGCTATGGGAAATAGGGTTACCAATAACCATAAAGTGATGAATTGCAGTTTGCGGGTCTAGGTAACGCTTGTCTTCACGCTGTTCATTAAATAAAGGATTTGGGATAGACTGCTTGGCTTGTGGTGTAGAGTGTGTCATGGTTCTCTTACATTCCTTGGGTTGTACCGTCAAAGTAATTTGCAACGGTAACTCTATTCTATTGACCTCGGTTACTGTATCCGCTTTAATTAAAAGCAGTTATATTTAATAGCGATTATCTATAAATTATCTATAATTAGTTGGCTTAGCCCATTTTAGACTACTTTAATGGTAACAGTCTCTAGGTTATGCACAGTTTTACCGAGCCAGTGCTATCGTTTATAGTCGTCATTTATATCAGCGGTTTTATTATAACAAAGTTGCCATTCTATAGAGAGCTCTCTGTAATATTGAGTAGGCTTTGCATACTTTTTCCACTATGCAGTTACCCCAGTTTTATATAAACTAAGCACTTGCTCAAGCAATGAGTGTTGATGACCCAAGAACTAGCTCAACGACACAATTAAATGTATGTAAAAAGGTGAGTGAATGATTTCTGCTATAGCAACACAGTTTAGATTAAAAAACTTTGCTGTCGCTCGTCTGAGTGTACTCGGGTTGGCAGCGTGCTTATTTTTCACAGGGTGCAGTCAAACAGAATCTGCCGCGCAAGAACAAGAACTGGCTGAACAAGCACTGCCAAGCAGTCGGAAACAAAACGATGCACCTACAGCGAACAGCGATGTAAAAAGTAGCGACAATGCCGAGAGTAAACCTGAAGGCAAGCCAGTTAGTTATGATGTTCAGAGCTGGAATAAAGGTGAGATTGAGCACTTTGCTATTGATGATATTGATAAAATGAAACGTATATTTGGTAAAGTGGCAGTAACTGATGAGAATAGTTTAGATTACGCTAGCAATATTGCCACCAAATATCGCTTTATGAAAGGCGAAGATCCCTATCTCGACATTATTGATTCGACAGAATACTTAGAATATGGGTGGTATTATGCTAACCCTGATGATTCGGATGCCGAAAAAGAAATAAGCATCAATCACGCTAAAAAAGCCTACTTAGCGGCTCAGGGTTTGATGGGCCCAGAGGGTGCAAAGGTAGTTGAAAACATGCTAGCTGGCCAAATTATCAAAGATAAGGAGGTGGGTTCACAGCAAGTTGCTTTGGCAAAATGTGAGTTTTATAGTTGTATGCTGATCCTCAAAAAATCTGTTTAGTTGTCTTGACAAACCGTACTATATAGTCGAAAAGGTAATTTAAACAAACTGATTTAAATCAAGTCATTTAAAAAGCTAGTCTAAAACAGTCATAGGGCAATTGAGCACATATAGTCCGTGTTTAGAATGACGTTGATTATAGTCACAGTTGATTATCGTCACAGTAGTTTAGTCTTTTATAAGGAAGTACACATGTTGCAGACCATGAAGTGGTATCAGTTAGAGGATACTGGCGTGGTATGCACCCTTCCTGCCCCAAACCAGCCATCATTGCTGTCGCCCAGTTTAAGAGGACTTGCATATGGAGATGGTTTTTTTACCACGATGGGTGTTTATCAAGCTCATATATTGTGGCAAGACTACCACAAGGCTCGGTTGAACCACCATCTTAACGCCCTCTATTTACATCTTACCTCTGAGCGTCAGCTGGGCCTTTGGCTTGCCGTCACTGAGCTTGCTGATAGTATTGAGCATGGCCTGATTAAAGTCATTGTGACTCGTCAACAGCAACACTTGCGGGGCTATGCGTACTCTTCAAAACTATCTGAGAATAACTGCCATGTTTGGATAGGGGTTATGTCCACTCAGCCACTTGCTACTCAAACAGCTGGTTTTTTAACCCGTTCTACTGATTCTTTAAGTCATCGTCTATCTGTGAATTCTGGCAAGGTTGTTTTGCAGCAACCCTCTATCGTAGCCACATGTTTAGACGCACAGTTGGCTTGTTTGCCACCGCCTTTAGCCAGTATTAAGTCATTGAATCGCTTAGATAGTGTGCTGATAGCTGGCGAGCTTGAGCAGCGCAAACTGGCCTACCCCGATCTTGCTGAAGGACTAGTACGAGATATGACCGACTCATGGGTAGAAGGAGTAATGAGTAATGTGTTTTATCAGCTCAATGGTGGGGAGGAAGGGGAATGGTACACCCCGCCGATTGTATCATCTGGTGTAAATGGGGTCATGCGTCAAGTGATTATGGATGAAATGGATTCATTGGGCGCGCCAGCTCAAGAACGGATCTTAAGGGATGAAGATTTACTAAATTTAAAGGCGATGTTCTTTTGTAATGCGGTACGCGGCGTTATTCCGGTTAGAGAGTTGCTGGTTAATGATCAGCGACTGGGACTATTACCAAGTGAGCCAGTTTTATAGGTATTTACTACAAATTCCGTGCTAATGTGGGGGTCACTATTTAATATAACTTAACTTCCAAAGCCCATCTTCGGTTTTTAGCAGTTTGTTGGCGCAAAAAGGTGGTTGTATCAAATTGAGAACTCACTTGAATAGGTGATATTACCTGTTGGTTTTTGACTAAAAGCACTTTACCCAGCTCAGGCACTTTGCTAAGTTGTCTATTACAACTACCCATCTCTCTCGTCTTGCCGTTTCAGATAGGGGAGTGCGCTCAATGATAATGTGAGTGGTAAAAAAGTGCTTTGGAATGATTAAAAGTTATTAACGATAAGTTCTTTAGAGTAGGTTAAGAAGAAAAAGTGAGGGTTAGTATCGCTAGTGATGCGCTCAATCATGGTTTTATAAGCGCCATCATTAATCGTATGGCTATATGGCTAAGTTTGGCTTTTTTACTTTTCAGCTTGTACTGTTCGCCGCAGTGTTGACAAAAGAAGTCTGCCACAGGTTGATTATTGGTAAATTTACTTAAGGGGTCATTTCCGCAATTTGGACAATAACCACACTTATTTACCCAATCTTCGCTAAGGACACGAATAATTTGGCTTGCAGATTTATAGCCTTTGGCTAACTGTTTATTGAACGTTAAATGCATAACCAAGCCCTAGTTTGAATATAAAAGACAGTTAAAAGCAATACGGAAAACGAATGCCCATTGAATAAGTACCTATTCAGTGCTAAATTCTAGCAAAAGTTTATTTGCGAGTGGACATGAGTAATTCTACCTCTAATACCCCAAATTCAGAACATAATAAACCCGATGATAATGCATTGGAGGCTAATAAACCGACATCCAAGGGCCAAAAGCCGATAACGGATGATACGGTACATACCGATGTATCCATTATCTGTGGCGAGCAATCAACGCATAAGAAACCTTCCTCTAGTGAGTCCTCTAGCCCAACATCAAAGCGAAGCTACCAAATAATGCTTGTCTTAGGCCTTATGGCGGCGTTTGTGCTGGCTATGGGCTATCAAACTTTATTTGGTCATACAAAGCGAGCGGCGGGCGATGTGATTGTGGAGGAAGGTCAGAGTTATTACGGATTTTTGCCTCAGTTCCAGCGTGATGTGCCTTTGTTTTCAGCGAATCTCGCCAAACTATACATTAGGTCTGTTAATACGCCTTTGCATGCAGGTACATATGAAGTCCCTGAAAACGCCAACTTAGTGCAATTGATGGAGGTGTTCAAGGAAGGCCCGAAGGTTGAAGTAGTGACGGTACAGATCATTGAAGGCAAGACTGCGGCTGACCTATATAAAGCCTTGGCAAGCAACGACAGCATTACGTTAAAAGTGTTAGAAGCTGACGGTACGCCAAAGGCTAATTTTAAGCAGCTTTTGGGTATTGATGCTTTTACCCCTAATGGAGAGTTTTCTGATAATTTAGAAGGGTGGTTTACGCCAGATACTTATTATTATAACCCAGGGGTAACAGACAAGCAGGTATTAACAGATTTATACCAAAATCAACAAGAAGCCTTGGCTGAAGCGTGGGATAATCGTGCAGAGGGGCTGCCTTATCAAACGCCTTATGAGGCGTTGATAATGGCGTCTATTATTGAAAAAGAGACCAGTATACCTAGTGAGCGTGAGCTGGTGTCAGCTGTATTTGTGAACCGTCTCAAAAAAGGAATGCGCTTACAAACCGACCCGACCATTATCTATGGCATGGGCAAGCGCTATAATGGGGATATTAGGCGTCAAGATATTAATGAAAAAACAGCCTATAATACCTATCAAATAGAGGGGTTACCTCCCACCCCAATTGCGCTACCCTCTCATGCGTCCATCAAGGCTGCAATGCACCCCGCCGAAAGCGATGCCTTATATTTTGTGGCAACAGGTACGGGTGGGCATAAATTTACCAAGACATTGGCTGAGCATAACAAAGCAGTGCAGGCGTACCTTAGTGTGATGCGAAATAAAAAGACTGAGTCAGAATCTGACGCAACGACTGAGCCCCAATAACTTCAGGATAACCCATAAAAGACACAGGTCATTAACTAATGCAAGCTGGCAAATTTGTTACATTTGAAGGCACCGAAGGCGTGGGTAAAACCACGGCGATTAATTATCTCTGCCAGCGATTAACGCATGAGGGAATACCTTTTGTCCGTACGCGTGAGCCAGGCGGTAGCCCATTTGCTGAGCAATTGCGCGCGCTATTACTAAACCCAAATACTGATATTGAGGCTGATACTGAGTTGCTACTGATGTTTGCAGCGCGTAGTGATCACTTACATAAGGTAATTATGCCCGCTCTTGACACGGGAAAATGGGTAATTTGTGATCGTTTTACTGACTCATCAGTGGCTTATCAGGGTTACGGACGTGGTAAGGGAGAGGCACGTGCGCTGCAAAAAATTCAAAGCTTAATAAGCCATTTTGTTCCGCGTATGCCAGATACTACTTTATGGCTTGATTTACCCGTTAGGCTAGGACTGGAGCGGGCGGGTAAGCGCAGTGAAGCAGATAGGTTTGAACAAGAAGCCATTGCCTTCTTTGAGCGTGTTTATCAAGGTTTTAAAGCACAATATGAAGCGGAGCCAACTCGAGTGCATCGCGTTGATGCCAGCGGTAATGAGCAACAAGTAGGTCAACGCATATGGGAAGTTGTGCAGTCACCTTTATGGCAATAAATGACTCTATGAGTAAGTCGGGTTTGAATTGTTACGTTAGTGATGAATTTTTGCTTTAATAAGGCGCATAAAAAAGAGCAACCCCTTGGCTGCTCTTTTTTTATGGACTTAAGTTGGGCTCTCATTTGCTATAGTCAAAGAAGTCTAAAATGGTTACAAGGCAACCGAGTGCAAGTACTACTAGAATAGGCTTAACGAGGTTAACACTGTAACCGTGTAGTAGTTCGCTGACTATATATTCCCATTTAGATACCTACGCTATGATTAAGCGCTCCAAGCTAGACTTGAGTATCTAGAATTGAGTCACTAGACTTCAGTACCTAGGCACGCCAAACCTAAAAGCTATTTAATTAAGGTTTTTTATCAGCTTCCGTCTTACGTGCTAATGTATCTGGCAGGCGTTCAGGGTCTAGCGAGCCATCTGATTGCTTTGGTGCTTTTGAGTTACCATTCACACTTGATGGCGTTGATTTCACTGCCTTAGCCTCCGGTTTGGGAGCTTTTAGCTGCTTTTCCAGTTGTTTCTCAGTGGCATAAATAGGATCATAAACTTCTTGTGCCAGTCCTTTAGTCGCTCTTCTCTCTGGTGCTTTAGAGGCTGCATCAAATTGAGCGTCAGCCATCGCTCTGGCCTGTTCTTGTTTGTTGGTTACATCCACAGGCTTTGGTTGGACCTCATCTTCGATGACCAGTGCAACCAGTTTTCGGTCACGTGGTATCTCATTGTCAAAACTGTCTGTAATAACAAATAATCGCCCCTCTTTGTCGACAGTATATAGAGGAACAAACTGCTTATTATCAGCTCGATACTGACTATAGCTATAGCTGTCAGTAATATTGGTAATTTTGATACGGGCTTTTTTTGATAGCATACTTGCCATCTTGGTATAGGTGGCGTCTTTACCAAATAACCAGCGCGACTTGTAGTTCGATTTTTTCTCTTCCCGCTCACTTTTAGACTTATCTTCAGTAAATTTTAAACGGAAAACGTGCCGTTCGCCAAATTCATGACGAAAATGAAGCTCACTTAACGTATTCATCTCTTTATCGGTACTCATAGCGAATAAATTACCAATACCAATGAAGTCTAGATGACGGTCAGCATGGTCAGAGATGGGGTTACCAAAGTAGGTGCGCAGTCCAGCCATGCGTGCTTTTGCAATATTTGTGTAGTTATTATGTGCTACCAATACCTCAAAGCCTTGTTCTCTAAGTGATTCAGCAACCAATAGCGCCACTGGGTTTGAGCCCACAATTAATACGCCGTTACTTTCAGGTTCACGTACGCCTAATATATTGCCTATCATTTTGGCGCCTAAGCCCTGAATAAGTACCGTACCGATAATAATTATAAATACAAGCGGTACAAGCAGTTCAACCCCTTGAATATCATATTCTTGCAAACGAATGGCAAATAACGAGGAAATGGCGGCAGCAACAATACCGCGCGGGCCAATCCAGCTAATCATAAGCTTTTCGGTAAACTTAAGGTTTGAGCCTATCGACGATGCCCAGACGGCAAGTGGCCGAGCTATGAACATAACAACAGCGAGTAATATTAGACCTTGGAAACCAACACTTAGTAGGTTATCAAGCTGCACTCGAGCCGCCAGTACAATAAATAAAACTGAAATTAAGAGTACCGTGAGGGATTCATTAAATTCTAATATTTGGTCACGTGGAAAACCTTTCCAGTTGGCTAAAGCGACACCCATAACGGTTACGGCAAGTAGACCCGACTCATGTTCTAAATGGTTTGAGAGTGAAAATAACACCAAGACAAACGCTAAGGTAAAGACATTGTGCAAAAATTCGGGAAGTAAGTGCCGTTTAATAAGGTTTGCTAATACAAAGGCACCAAACATACCTATCGCACACGCAATGACAACGATTTGTAAGAATAAAAAGATACTATTACCCTGACCGCCAGAGATGATGTACTCGTACACCAATACCACCGCAATTGCACCCACAGGATCAATAATAATACCTTCCCACTTTAAAATGTTAGAGATGGTTTTATTGGGTCTGACACTGCGTAGTAATGGCATAATGACAGTGGGGCCGGTCACACATACCAGTGAGCCAAATAATAAGGCAATAAGTGGGTCTACATCAAAGAGTATATAGGTGGCGAGTGCTACTATAGCGATTGTAATTAGCACGCCAGTGGAAACTAACCCTTGTACCACTTTACCGTGTTGCTTAATTTCATCGAATTCAAGCGTCAGTGAGCCTTCAAATAAAATAATGGCAACACCGAGTGAAATGAATGGAAACAACAAGTCGCCAAGAACAGCATCTGGATCAAAATAGCCCAAAATAGGGCCAACCAAAATACCAATCAGCAATAAAAATAAAATAGACGGTTGTTTCAAATACCAAGCAAGCCACTGGGCAGCAATGCCAAGTCCAACTACGCCAGATAAAAGTAAGGCGGTATCCATGAAAAGGTCCTTGTATTTATAACATCATCACGATGTGGTTTTATATCAGCATACGCGTCGCTATTTTGATATGTAGTTAATTCATAGCTAACAAGTTACTGACATACTTCAAATTTCTCTTCAAGCTCAGTATAGATTTCACGTCTCAAAAAGACGACATTTAATATGAGACAACTCATTTTAGATATTGAGGTTTATAATTAATACGGTTGCAAATTAAGGGTCATGTCGTAGCAGTTTTCGACGAGACTATTAAAAGGCTAAGCTCCAAAATAAAAGGCTAAGCTCTAAAAATAATAAAGCCTAGTAATTACTAGGGCGTATTGAGTATTTGCCAATAGGCATTACCAAGTAAACAAGAGCGCCTAAATAGGCAATAATTATCTTAAAAGAGATAAACTCTAATCTATTCATAACGAATATTAAAGCGCATTCTGCCACCTATTCCAAATTTAAGATTGGGATATTAGCAGTAATAAAAATCGCAAAATACACATCTACCAAGTTAAATGATAGCGATATATGATGACGACAAATTGACAGAATACCTTAAATACAAGCTAAAATCAGTGCTTAGTGCATGTTATTATATCACGATATAAACAAGTACATTTATGCGCACGTTTGGCATACGTAGATGACATAGCCTCTATAAATAAAGGTACAAATAAGCGTAATTATTGATGTGGTTAACTAAACAACTAACAGTTGTAATTAATGTGTGTGATTCATCTGATATACATGCTTTTGATATATAGAGATAGCAGAATAATTGACGAGTGGGTTTAATTAACATCTCAAACACGCATATAGTTCTCCAAGCTTAAATCTTATAGAACAACATTTCTATAGCGTTGAAAAGAATGAAGGCAAGAAACAATGCAAAGACAGAATGATGCCAAGAATAATCACAAGAAAGATGCCAGTTTAGTTGATGGTTGAGCCGACTTATTTAATTTTAAAAAATCAGTATAACGATATTTATATAAAATCAAGGATACTTTTCATGACTAAAATTACCCACAACTCTGATGTCATAAGCCACCGTGTAGACAAATCTATTAAGTTAAAACCATGGTTAAGTAATGAATTTAAACCCTTAGAGTTATTTCAGTCACTTAAACAAATGAGTGCATCTGGGCTTATTGTCCTCAGTACTATGGGGGCCTTACCTGTAGCACTGATACCAACTCAAGCGACTGCCGCTGTTAGCGCAACTGACTTCTCTGAGCTGGTTGAGCAAGTCACGCCTGGCGTTGCCCGAGTGAATGTGACCAAACAAGTCAGTGAAGCCGAGCTGGCGAAGGCGCAAACTGCTGAGCTGCTACGTCAATTTTTTGGTGATAGAGTTCGTATACCAAAAAGCCAAACTGCCCCAGCCATTGAACGGGCCTATGGTACCGCTTTTTTTATTACTGCTGATGGCTATATGCTGACCAATCACCATGTGGTTGAAGGTGCTGATAAGATAACCATTACTTTGAACGATCGGACAGAGTATGACGCCACCTTGGTGGGTAGCGATGAGCGCTCGGATGTTGCTGTTTTAAAAGTTAAACCGAAATCAGGAAGGCCGTTTCCAGCATTACCTATAGGAAATTCAAATACGTTAAAAGTAGGCGAGTCAGTATTAGCGATTGGCTCGCCATTTGGGTTTGACTACTCCGCATCTGCAGGTATCGTCAGTGCAAAAAGCCGAAACTTTTCTCGGGATACCAGCGTCCCGTTCATCCAAACCGATGTGGCGCTAAATCCAGGTAATTCAGGCGGTCCATTATTTAACCACCAAGGGCAGGTTATTGGTATTAACTCGCGTATTTTCAGTGGTACAGGCGGCTATATGGGATTATCATTCTCTATCCCGATTAATGCCGCAATAGACATTTATGAGCAACTTAAAAATACCGGTGAAGTATTACGCCCTTATTTAGGTGTGTTTCCACAAGATATCGACCGTAATTTAGCGGAAGCCTATGGCCTGAATAAACCACATGGTGCCCTACTGATTAAAGTAACGCCAGACTCTCCTGCGACAAAAGCAGGGCTTAAATCAGGTGATATTATCACAGAGTATAATGGCAAAACGATTATTGAGTCTGGCGATTTAGTAAACTCTATTAATCGTGCTAAGCCAGGTGATGCGTTTAATGCCACAGTACTCAGAAAAGGTAAAACCCTACAGGTTTCAGGGAAGCTTAGCTCAGCGCCTAGCGACGAGACTTCCGACCTCATGGACAAAACCAGTAATAGCCAAGTGAGACTGGGTCTGCGTCTACGTGAATTGGCGGCAGCTGACTTAGCCGCACTTGGCGGAAATGGGGTGTTAATAACTGCAGTTGACCCTACTGGCTTGGCTGCACGTGCTGGTCTGCAAGCAGGTGATGTCATTACAAACTTACATCAAAAGCCTATTCAAAGTATCAGTGACTTTAAAGGCGCTTTAGAGCAGTTGCCTGAAAAAGGGGTAGTAACCATTGAGGTGGTACGTCAAGGTATTCCAGCGATCATTGGTTTACGCATTGAATAAGCGAATGGTTAGCGCAGTTAGCGTGATGTGTCATCATGTTTTAGAGTTTAGAACCTGTATTCAAAATCTACAATGGTATGTTTTTGGCTAAATTGCCTAAAAACCCCCTAACTTTAGCTTACGGATACAGAGTGTTAGTATTAGATAAAGCGTCTTTCTAGTGTCGTAACAACTAGGGGACTCTTTTATTCGCTCATCTGGCTCATGAACAACTTGAAAATAACATTCGCTTTGTTGGAATGGTTTAGGTTACATGCTATTTAAGCAAATATGCTGTCTAACCTAACTACCTAACTAACTATGAGTACATGTGTTGGAATATATATTGGGTTAGATGTCATGATTTTGCCACCTTTTCTCGCCACTGATATTTCTGAGAAGGATTGAAAGATATAGATTAGAGAAGCATAAAAAAACACCCAATCGGTCTGATTGGGTGTTTAGTGTTAATAGCCTTTAATAAAAAAAGATATCAACCGAATAAGTGGTATCCCGTAGGGGATTCGAACCCCTGTTACCGCCGTGAAAGGGCAGTGTCCTAGGCCTCTAGACGAACGGGACACAAAATCATGTAAACATGAAATAGTTTTATAACGTAAGGTGCTGACATCTATTAAAAATAGATGAGCGTTGCCTAGGTGCTTACGTTAGTGCCGCTGGTAGTCAGAATAACATAAATTATGAGTACCAACTATTCTTAACTTATTGGTGGAGCTAAACGGAGTCGAACCGTTGACCCCTTGCATGCCATGCAAGTGCTCTACCAACTGAGCTATAGCCCCTCTTTAAGAGTTGGCGTATTTTATGCAAGTAGAGGCAAGTTGTCAATACCTTTTTTCAAAAAGGCGTAAACATTTCAGTTTTTTTAGCGATGATTATTTTTGCTCCCCAACTACTAGAGGTAAAAATGAAAAGAGGCCGCTAACTGTAGCGACCTCTTTCTATCTCACGTTCTTGTTGCTGAAAAGCTTGTTACTACTTGTTTGTTACTTAAAAGTACTTTAAGTCATGTGATGTTAATGAACACTCTCATTATTGAAGATGGGCTTTCAACTTTCAAAGAATAAGTTTAAATATCAGTATCAAAATTATGCCCCTTCACCAAAACGACCTTCTTGGAAGTCAGTAACGGCTTGCATAATCTCTTGCTGACTGTTCATCACAAATGGTCCGTACTGAGCAATAGGTTCCCTCAGCGGACGACCAGTAATGAGAATTACTTTTGTGTCGTCATTGCTGTCGGCCTCAATGACAATACCATCAGCATTGGCATCATTTTTCAATATGGCCATATTTTTAACGGGTACTTCTTTACCTTCGATATTGGCACTGCCACGATAAACAAAAGCAAACGCATTATGATTCGCAGGGATATGGTGACTGAAGCCTGCCCCGGCTGGTATATGGATATCCAAATAAGTAGGCTCAGTAATATCACGACTTACTGCGCCTTCTACACCATGCGACTCACCGGCAATAACCGTCACTTTGGTGCCGTTTTCTGTTTCAAATTTAGGTAAGTCGCCATCTTGAAAGTCTTTATACCAAGGATCATTCATTTTATCTTTAGAAGGTAGATTTAACCAAAGTTGGAAACCTTCCATTTCGCCATCTTCTTGTTCGGGTATCTCAGAGTGAATGACCCCCCGAGCAGCCGTCATCCACTGTACGCCGCCGTTTTCAAGTAATCCTTCATTACCTGCACTATCTTTATGGCGCATACGGCCAGATATCATATAGGTAATAGTCTCAAAGCCACGGTGTGGATGGCTTGGGAAGCCAGCAATATAGTCATCTGGATTATCGCTTTTAAAGTTATCTAGCATGAGGTACGGATCAAGACGCTGTTGTAGATTCTGAGTCAAGACACGGGTTAGTTTAACCCCAGCACCATCTTGGGTTTCTACACCTGCATATAAATGCTCAACTTGGCGAGGATGGGTTATATTTACGTTATTGTTAATTATATTAGTCATTACCATCTCCAGATGTTTGATTATGCTAATTATTTGATAGCTAATGGTATGAAATTCAAGGGTTAAGAATGTTCTGATTCTGTTAGAGTTTAGTTTATATTGTTAAGATAAAATAATCGTAATAGTTGATAAATTAAGATATATTTATAAACAACATTCGTTTTTACAATCGTTTTTTTGATTGTGCTATCTTGATAAATAATCCGCAACTTAACTTAAGCCATTGAACTTCAACGACGTACCTTAAACCCCCTAACTTAAGCCATATAAATTATAGCTAGTTGAATAGACAGGAGTGCCTCTTGAATAAATTAAAATATATTTCTCATTATTCTGAGCAGGTTCAGACACAAGTAAGCGCGCTTATCGATAACCACAAGTTAGACGACTATCTACACCATAAATATCCTGATTTCATTCAAGGCAAGCACGATATACAAAGTGATAAAGCACTGTATGAGTATGTGAACGACCTTAAAAATAACCACATTCGTAACGTCGGAACCCTTACTAAAGTCAGCTATAATAGCAAGCTTTCGGTATTAAAAAATGCGCTCGGCATCCATACCCATCAATCGAGAGTGCAGGGCAGTAAGCTCAAGGCACATAACAGTATTACGGTAGCGAGTTTATTTAAAGAAGCGCCATTAGAGTTTTTGCAGATGATTGTGGTACATGAGTTAGCCCACTTTAAAGTGAGTGATCATAATAAAGCCTTTTATCAGCTGTGCTGTCATATGCAACCTGACTATCATCAGGTTGAACTGGACACAAGAATTTGGTTATTGTGGCGGGAGTTGCAATAGCAAACGAGTAATGAATGGAACCACGGTACAGCCAGCGTATATAAATAATAACCAGTCGCTTTTAAAGCCGTAAAATCGTATTGTCGCGTAAGTCCTATAATATAAAAGCAACTAGTCAAACTCTGTTATGACATGCGCCAATACCTTATAAATGTCAGGATTAATCGATTGCGCAATATTAAAGCGCATAAAGTTATCACAGCTTTGAGTGTGGCTAAACGCATTACCGGGAGCCAATACTAGATTGTGGTGCAATCCGCGTTTGGCTAGTTCAGAGGCACTAATATGCTCAGGAAGACGACACCATAAATAGATGCCCCCTTGTGGCAGCAACCAAGGTACTATGTCTAATTCAGCCAATCGTTTGACCGTCTGCTTACGAACTTGATTTAGGCGGCCATGAAGAAAATGAATGTGCTTGGCATAGCCACTATGGTTCAATATGGAAAAAATTACAGATTCCGCCAACTGACTACCGCTAAAGCCAGTAGCTATCTTTAAATCGACCAGCTCCTCTATCACATCTTCATGGGCTGCTATAAAGCCGCAACGTAATGATGCCGAAATGGTTTTGGAAAAACTACCAATATAAAATACATTGTTAAGCCCATCAAGTGCGGCTAGCCTTGGTGCGGGTGGTAGTTTAGAGTTAGCAACCTCAAAATCAGCAAAAATATCATCTTCAATAATATACAGTCCAGCATCTTGCGCTAACTTAAGCATCTGATACGCTGTACTCGGGGATAATGTCGCACCGGTAGGATTGTGAATCGTCGCATTGGTAATATATAAGCGCGGTTTATGCGTTGTTAAGGCTGTCGCGAACGCTTCAATATCGGGTCCAGATTGCATATAAGGCACGCTAACAATATTAACTCGATGTGCTCTTAGCATGGCATTAAAATTAAAATAACAGGGATCGTCAACGATGACCGTATCGCCAGCAGTTAACAGATAACGACAAATTAAATCAATCGCTTGTGTCCCTGATACGGTTAACATCACTTGCTCAGGTACAGCTTCAATGCCCAAACCTGCCATACGCCGTACCAAATAATGCCTTAATTCTGGCAATCCTAAAGGTGTGGCGTATTCGCCAATCACATCAGAACCTGCTTTAGCCGCTTGACGCAACCCTCGGCGCATACCCTCTTCATACAACCAGTCAGCAGGTAACCAGCCACAGCCAGGCTTCATAGAAGTGTCATCAGTTTCTAATGATTGTCTTGATATCCATAGCGGGTTTACTACTCTCTCAAGATTGGGCGCCATTTTTGCTAAAGACAAGGGGGGCGCGCTATCCATCACATAAAATCCTGCCCCAGCTTTTGAATAAAGCACTCCTTCGGCAACCAAACGCTCATACGCTTCAGCCACTGTTGTGGGTGAAACCTTGTGTGTTTTGGCAGTCGCTCGGATAGACGGTAAGCGAGTGCCAGGCAGATAGCTGACGGTGGCTATTTTTTGTTTGACGTCCACCATAATCTGTTCGATAAGTGTCGATGGAATGGTAGTTTCTGAGGACATATTTTAACGACTTCTCTTTTGATAGCGTAAGATTGGAACTGTATGGGTAGTTAACACCAAACAGTTAAGTGTCATTGTACTGGATTGTCTGTCGTTTAAGTCAAAATAATTTGTTGTAATGGTGCTCCCAATGTAGAGGAGACATTTGACAATGAATGAACAAACAGCTGGATGGATAAATGGCTTTATCGGTGTGGTTATTTTTGCAGGATCTCTACCTGCTACTAGGGTGGCGGTAATGGATTTTGACCCTGTATTTTTAACCACGGTACGAGCGACTATTCCTGCCATGCTAGGGGCGATTGTGTTAATAGCATTGAAACAAAAAGTGCCCACTAAGCAATATCTTGCTTCTATTATTGTGACAGCTTTAGGCGTGGTGGTCGGCTTTCCGCTCCTTAGCGCTTTAGCACTACAACATATTACCTCAGCACATGCTATCGTCTTCTTAGGAATACTACCGCTATTGACGGCTATCTTTGCGGTGATACGAGGTGATAAACGTCCCCCAATATTGTTTTGGGTATTTGCACTATTAGGTAGCGCTTTTGTGGCAGGGTTTGCAGCTCTCAGTGAAGGACGTACTTCAATGATTGGGGGTTTGTTAATGCTAGGGGCAGTCGTAACCTGCGCTATCGGCTATGCCGAAGGCGGAAGATTAACTAAAATATTTGGTGGTTGGCAGGTTATCAGCTGGGCACTTATTGTCTCCTTGCCAATTATGTTGCCACTGGCAATTTTTACCCGTCCGCAAAGCGTTGCCAATGTCAGTACAGAAGGCTGGCTTGGTTTAGGATATGTCTCACTGTTTAGTATGTTTATTGGATTTATATTTTGGTATCGTGGTTTGGCACAAGGCGGCATCGCGGCAGTTGGGCAATTGCAATTATTACAGCCTTTTATGGGATTAATGTTGGCGGCATTACTGCTTCATGAAACAGTAAGTGTAAGCATGATAATTAGCACATTGGGCGCTATTACGTGTGTGGCAGGGGCTAAACGCTATGCCTGATAAGGTAAGAGTTTCACTCGGTTTAAATGTCAAAAGGAGTTACAGCTAAATCCGCATTAGATATTAAGATTGGCTGTAAAGTCCTAAAACAATAGGCAATAAACCCCCACGTTACGCTGCCGCAAAACTTATTTTTTATTGATTGACACTAAGCAATAGAAAAATAGTGCAAATCCTATCTAAAAAATGTGTTTCATTGGCCTAAAATTGCGGAGTAACTTTCAAACCCTCAAGTAACTTTCTAACCCTTAAGTAACTTTCTAACCCTTAAGTAACTTTCTAACCCTTAAGTAACTTTCAAGCCCTTAGATGCTGCCTTGCTTTTAATTGTTTCAGTGTGGAAGCTAATGCTTGAAATATTTCAATAGGTGAAGTTAAAAGGTCATGCTCGAAACATGGGGCTAGGTGGCTTTAAACCAACATAGGCCATTCCAGCTAGGGTCATCCAGTGCGGTTGAAGCATACCGTGTTGTAAAACAGCATGAATATCTCGGTGAGCTTTTTCAATCTTATTTATCTTATAGAGGGAAGCGGTACCTGCAACATCAAATAATTCAGACACCATTGAGCGAGCTTCTCTAGCGGCTTCAACGGCAGATGCCCATACGTCGGCAAGCTGTTCATCGGTATAAGTAATATTATTTTGAGCACATTCCCACAATATTGAGACGCTATTATGCAATTGCAGACGGTTTGATGACAGTAGCGCTTTACTTTTGGCAAGGGCCGTTTGCACCCTTTCACGGTCGCGTAAATCTGGCTTGTTACCAGCGGTTACCTTTTCGAGACATATCTGTACTAAGGCATCAATAGCACCTTTTAAAACGCCTAAGGCTATGGCCGAACATCCTGCAGCATTGATACAGGCAAAAGGTAGGCGGCTATATGCACTATCAATAGCTAGTGGCCGGTCAAAATCAATAACATGATTAGGTTTTACAAAAGCATTATTGACCACTATGTCATGGCTACCTGTCCCTTGTAACCCACCCACCTGCCAAGTGTCTATTACTTTTACCTCTTTTTTGGGCACAAAAAACCACTTTAAGTCTGGCCCTGTACCGAGGTTATCAGCCATAGGCTCGTCCTCTGTGCTAATCAAACAGCGTAAGATAAACCAATCTGCGATCTCACATCCAGACACAATACTCCATTGGCCAGATACTTTAAAGCCACCAGTCACTTGTTGAGCAAGACCGTGTGGATTACCTGCATTTGCGACCGCATGAGTTGGTGAACTAAATATCTCATGCAGGCTCTTTTCATCCAAATAACGACCTAAAGCAGCTGATGTATGGCTATTCCAAACGACCCAAGCAATTGAGGCATCCGCACTTGCTAATGCTTCAAAAACCTTTAATGTTTCTACAGGAGTGTCTGCCCATCCATCTAAAGATTTTGGCAAGCCTATTTTAAATAAATTGAATTCTTTAAGCTTTTCAACAATAGGCGGGGCGATTTTTCTTTGGTTCTCAGTGGCTTCAGCGTACGTTAAGATTAAATCACTAAGCTCTTGGGCGTATTCAGTGGGCAGTTTTTTCTTAGATGCTTGTGAAGGTAACTTATTCATACTTTTTCCTTGAAATAGTATGTTGAGGGCTCAAGTTGAAATTCACGGTCATGACAATAAAGAGCGTTTAAGACTGAGTTTTAAGTTCCTCTTAATATTATCAATAATATTTAAAACTAAGGTTACATAAAACAAAAGTAAATTAAAAATAAAGTCTTGTATTACACACGTAACCAACACTTTCTAAAGGAGAGTTTTTAGAATAGTTAAAGGAGGGTTTTTGATATGAATGGCACAAACCTAAGAAGGTATGATTGAATATTTAAGACTTTTAAAAGATTTAAATGCGGTCTTAAGTGTCTGATTTTTATATGCTTCAAATTTTTCTAGGAGTTGGATAGAATCCAACTGTATATATATTTCGCAATGACTAGTTGATATCGCCATTTAATAGGTTAAACAAAAGTAAAGATACAATATGCATATATAAGGACGGCACTAAGAAATACATCGACTCTTTCGAACCAAGATAATTTAATGCTTAAAGGATGATCAGAAGCTAAGCTTTTATTGAGTAAAAACGCAACTATGCTAAAAGAGGCTAAGCTCATGATGCCTAATACTATAATGTTTACTAAGGAGATTTCTATGACCCCGAATAAACACAGGTGAAACAGTACTAAAACTAGAAGCAAAATCATTTATTTACCAATTCAAAAGGAAGATAGAGTGCTTATATATTACCTTACTAAATTTAAGTTTTGCTAGTTTAATACGTGTTTTTTTCAAATTTGTTTTTTAAAGATAAATATTGTTACTAGTTTAAACGTAATTATGTGCGTATGACTAGCAGAAATCATTACCTATATTCATAGATGATCCCTGCTAGCATACAGGTTTATCTATATTGTTATCTACAATATAGTGTCTACTAATTAATCAACCAAAAAATCAGGCAATTCAGCTGCCGTCTTCTCAAGTTTTTTCAGCTTCTTCTTGCCCAGCCCGCCCAATACTTCAATCGCATGACGCAGGCGAGCCATGGTCATATCAGCACCGATAATGTACATCGAGTTCATCACAGGTGTAGAGGATGTGCTACCCGCAATGGCGATAAAGAACGGTGCCATCATGTCACGCAGTTTGATATCAAGCGCCGCACTTAAGCCTTTAAGCGTCTTAAAGATATTGTCTTCCGTCCACTCTGGTAGCGTCTCAAGCTTCCACGTCGCAAATTGTAGTATCTCTATAATTTGCTCTTGGGTCAGTGTCTTGTGCTCGAAGTCTTCGGCTTTAATCTCTGGCAAGTTTTGGAAGTAGAATCCACCCCAATTGACCGCATCGGATAATAAATGAATACGGGGCTGAATCGCTGCCGCAATAGCGGTTAGCTTGTCTGAATCATTGGCCCACGCTAAGATTTTGTCTTTTAGCTGCTCAGGGGTTAGCTGACGTAGATACTCCGCGTTTAACCAGTGCAGTTTTTCAATATCAAATATCGGCCCGCCCAAAGACACACGAGTGATATCAAAGCTTGCAATCATGTCCTCAAGGGTGAACTGTTCTTCCTCATTGGGCATGGAGTAGCCCATACGCCCCAAGTAGTTGAGCAGGGCTTCAGGTAATACGCCCGCATCACGGTAATAGGTAATAGAGGTGGGGTTTTTGCGCTTAGATAGCTTTGATTTGTCAGGGTTACGTAGCAGTGGCATATGGCAAAGAATAGGCATGTCCCAACCAAAGTATTCGTATAATAACTGATGCTTCGGGGCAGAATTCAGCCACTCTTCACCGCGAATCACATGGGTGATCTCCATTAAGTGGTCATCCACCACGTTGGCAAGATGATAGGTGGGTAGTCCATCGGTTTTAAGTAGCACTTGCATATCGACCTGTTCCCAAGGGATGTCAACCTCACCGCGTAACATGTCTTGTACTTTACAAACACCTTCTTGAGGCACGCGCATGCGAATGACAAAAGGCTTGCCTTGGGCGGCTAATTTGTCTGATTCCTCCTTAGGAAAGTCAGCATAACGGCCGTCGTAATGCGGGTTTTCACCACGAGCGATTTGTTCTTTTCGCATCTCGTCAAGTTCCTCTGGCGTACAGAAACAGCGGAATGCATGGCCTTTATCCAATAGCTCCTGAGCATGCTGTTTATAAATCTCACTACGCTCACTTTGACGATAAGGCGCATAGGGTCCGCCAATATCTGGACCTTCTGCCCAATCCAGACCTACCCAACGTAGCGCATCCAAAATCATTTGCTCCGATTGTTGGGTTGAGCGGCTTTGATCAGTATCTTCTATACGCAAGATAAACTCGCCGCCATTGGCTTTGGCAAACGCTAAATTAAATAGCGCAATATAAGCGGTACCAACGTGTGGAAAGCCAGTAGGCGAGGGGGCAATACGGGTACGAACAGGACGATTAGCAGTGGTTTGGGTCATTATTTTCTCTTAAGTTATCTTAGAATAGAATGTTTTTATAGAAAATTTAGTCAGTCAATAGAGCGTTATTAATATCGAAAATGAGCATTATTATAAACAGTTGCGATAAGGGAGACAGACGTAATTAGTATAATATATAGCTTCATTATAACAGGTTTGATTTATTGCTTATAACCTCCTCTAAAGGTGATGATTGACATTTGAAACGTTTAGATACGATATTTCATATGTTTTTTAGTTAACTTTTATTGCGGTTCTTGACATGAAGACGTGGATTGCGATAATGGCTAACTATATTAAGCGGTGTACTAAGCCATTAAGGCCATTAAGCAGTTTACTAAGCCGTTTCCTCATTCATACTACGTACCTGTTAGTAGTAGCGGCTAAAAATGGCCATATTTTGGCAAACTGTGTCTGACTTCTAGCTAATATACTTATATTTCCTACGAAATTATTCGTGGCTGATGACAATGTATCCTATGCTTAGACTAATGATCTGAATGAGGACAAGCCCTAATATTATGAGTTTTATTTTAAATGGCGTAGGTTTACCTTTAATAAATGCCATACCTTGGAGTAGTGATTTAAAACATGGTTAATCGAACGTCTCACTGCTTGAGTGTCCATTTGAAATTTTAAAAAATGAACTGATTTTTACTGAATTTTTACTTCCTACTGTATTTTACCTCCTATAAGGGAGCTTATTAGCCGTGACCGACTCCCCACTCTTGCCACCTAAGATTAGCCCGCACGATACATCGCAGCCAGACTCTATGTTACTAGACACCCCATCAGATATTGAATTTAGTCACGAGACTGTGTTGCTAAACGAGACTGTGGCGGCTATTTTAGGTAAGAGAACAATAACTGACAAAACCTCAAAACATGCCGGTATGTATGTTGATGCCACTTTTGGCAGAGGGGGACACAGTCAATTACTTTTGAAGTATTTATCAGATGAGGCCAGACTTTTTGTATTTGATAAAGATCCAGAAGCCATTGATGTGGCAAATGCATTGGCTCAAAGCGACAGACGTGTTACGGTGGTTCATGAGAGCTTTGCTAAGATAACTGAATGCTTACATGCACATGGTGTTGAGCATGTTAATGGCATTATGGCTGATTTAGGCGTATCGTCTCCGCAGCTAGATGATGGAAGCCGTGGTTTCAGTTTTATGCGTGATGGCGACATTGATATGCGGATGGATACCAGCTGCGGGATGTCTGTTGGTGAGTGGTTAGAAACTGTAGATGAGGAAACGCTTGCCAATGTTCTTTATGACTTTGGTGAAGAGCGTCACAGTCGTCGTATTGCACGTGCTATTAAACAGATGGAACGATATACTTCCACGCTAGAGCTTGCAGAGACAATAAAGCACGCACATCCAAAATGGCAAAAAGGCAAACACCCCGCTACTCAAAGCTTTCAAGCGATGCGTATCTTTATCAATAATGAACTAGGTGATATAGACAGTTTTTTAGCGCAGAGCTTACCGCTGTTGGCGCCTGATGGACAGTTGGCTGTTATTAGCTTTCACTCGCTAGAGGATAGACGCATCAAGAAGTTTTTGCAGCGTCACAGCCGTGGTCAGTATCCAGAAGATGAGAATCTGCCAATGCCATCGGTGCGTCCACGCTACTTCTCTAAACCTAAACGAATTGCACCAAGTAAGGCGGAAGTGGCGGTAAATAATCGTTCACGCAGTGCATGGCTGAGAGTGGCAACTCGAACGGATACTCCCTATAATGACGGTCTAGAGCATTGATGACTAGACGCAGTTAAACGTAATGATAGTGAAAAGTAATAATAATGGTTTAATATATTAAGATGATCTACAAACAAAATATAATGCTAATTTAAATAGCTCCTTAGAGCCGGTAAGTTAAGTCATCCAGATATTAAAAATGCTTGAGAAATTAATGATTAAGTTTTCTAAGTCTTCCAGAGCTAATAACGCTGCTCTTGCGTTGAGTTCGCCTCGCCATATGAATGAAGGGGTTAGCTCAAGCGCCACTTTAAATGCCACTAAAAATGCCGGTAAACCTAAGATGAGTGTACAACACCGTAATAAAAAAGCAGTAGACTCAGACTCGTTAGAAATAAGTGAGATTTTGACCAAACGTTATCGTGGTATCAGTTTGTATGGTGCGGTAATGATTTTACTTGCCATCGGTATTATTTGGACTGCGGTGTTAACAGCTGAGCAAGTACAGCAGTATCATCAAAGCTATATGTCATTGCAAAAAATGAAGGCTGAGCACCGTAAACTACAGATAGAAAATCAACGCTTAGTCATTGAGCAGCAAACCTTTAGTGCTACGCCGCAAATTGCCAGCCGTGCAATTACGGAACTGGGCATGTATTCGCCCACGACAAAAGATAAGCTTATCTTACAGCCTAAATCTATGCACGAATCCGCAGCTTCTAATGTGCCTTTAGAAAATGATTCAAGTCCAGTATCGAATGCAGAGCCGAGTATAGAAACAACAGAACAGCCAAACACAGCGCCTGCTAATCAGGAAAATGTTACGATGCAGCAGGAGGCTAATAATGACTAAAAAGCCTACTAAACTGAGCCGTCGTAAAGACAAAGTAAGCCCTACTAAAAAAGCAACGGCCAAACAGGTTACAAATAAAAAAGGCATTTCTGGTAGCTCGCCGATGCATGGCAAAATAACAGAACCTTTAACCTCAAGAAGGTCTACTCAGAAAGCGACATCAGGCACTTTGCTTAGCAAGCTTAAATTTTGGAAGAGAACTGAGGCTAGCTCTGATGCATATCGCAGCGTCAAACTTCGTAATAAGCCAGTATTTGCAAGAGCCAGTGTCGGGGCATCAACACGAGGTAGTGTTGAAAATGATATCAATCGTTTTAGGCTGGTGTGGGGTATAGCACTGGCTTTTTTAGTGGTGTTGATAGGTCGTGCGTTTGTGCTGCAAGTCGCAAATGCCCAGTTTTATATCGATAAGGGTAATACTTTAATAACCAGCCAACGTACTCAGCATTCTTATCGAGGTATGATAACCGATCGCAATAATTTGCCCTTGGCGGTCAGCGCCCCGTTGTCTAGCGTATCGTTTAGTCCGTATGATTATGCGCTTGCCTATTATGAACTGAAAAAAGAGATTGAACAAAGTGCTGATAAACCGAAGCGACAAGAGAAGTTGCGCACAAGGCTCGAGGCAATGGATTTAGCGAGATTAGCAGCTGCTTCCGGTATTTCACTTGATCGTCTACAAAAATCGGTGGCGATTAACAATGATATTGATGTCACAGATGAAGAGGCGGTTAAAGCGGCTCTACCAACTGGCTCAGGTTCGCACTATTTACCCCTGCTTAATAAAGTGACGCCAGAGATTGCGGATGCGGTTACTGACCTTGATTTTGTTGCGGTTCATGAGAAGCAGGAGTTCCGCCGATACTATCCGCAGCCTCAGCCCAATGCCCAGCTACTCGGGTTTATGGGCTATAACTCCGAGGATCCAGAAAGTGGTTATCAGGGTCGTGCAGGTATTGAGCGTCAATATGAATCCAAGTTGGCAGGAGAAGACGGTAAAGTACTGGTGCTTAAGGATGCGCGTCAAAACAGCTTAAAAGAGCTGAAACAAGTTAAACCTGAAATACCGGGCGAAAATGTAACGCTATCAATCGATTCTCGTTTGCAATATTTGCTATACAAAGAGCTGGAAAAAGTGGGACGCTTGCAACAAGCACGATGGTCAACAGGCATGGTGGTTGATGTGCACACGGGCGAGGTGTTAGCGTTATCAACATGGCCATCATTTAATAATAATAACTTAAATGAAATGACGGGTAACAACCAGCGTAACCGTGCTGTGCTAGATGCCTTTGAGCCAGGTTCGGTAATGAAACCTTTTACAGTAGCAGCCGCATTAGACTCAGGTAAATATACTGAACGCTCTTTGATCAACACGAGCCCCGGTTATATACGGGTCAAAGGCTATACCATTCGAGATCACGGTAATCTTGGCTCAATAAATATGGCAAAGTTATTACAAAAATCAAGTAACGTGGCCTCTACCAAAATTGCCTTGTCCTTGCCGCCTGATGGTATTAGCAGTATACAAAAACGGTTTGGCTTTGGTAATAAAACCGCTTTACAATTTCCCGGAGAACAGTCAGGTATCGTTCCAACGCCTAAAGAAAAAGAGACCGCGCGTCGGGCAACGATCAGCTATGGATACGGCCTGCAAGTTACGCTTGCACAAATTGCTCAAGCCTATGCTATTCTTGGTTCTGGTGGTGTGAAGCACCCTTTAAGCCTGATAAGAAGAGACGAAAAAGTGCCAGGCGAAAGAGTGATTGATGCTGATAATGCTATGGCGGTGGTTAAGATGATGGAAACCGTTACTGAGCCTGGTGGTACAGGGACACAGGGTGCCATTGATGGTTACCGCATTGCTGCTAAAACAGGAACGTCACGTCGAGTTAATCCAGATGGGGGTTATTACACTAATCAGTATCGCACGGTTTTTGCAGGTATTGCACCCGCCTCTAACCCTCGGTTAGTCACGGTTATTCTGGTAGAAGACCCTCGTAAAGACCACTATGCTGGGTTAGTTGCTGCTCCAGTATTTAAGAATGTGATGCAAGAAGCCCTACGCTTATACAATGTACCATTAGATAAACCTTTAAAAGCGCAGTGATTTTTAGCAAGTTTTGGCATAAACACGGCCCTGTTGTTAATGTAGCCTGTGTTAGTGGCATATATTTTAGTTATATATTGGGGAGCGTATTTTCTAGTTGAGCATAGCTATCCTGTATCCTACTTTGTTTAAAGAATGGCATAACTAAAAAATAAACGACAATGCACTGATGGAGGGATAGAGGCTTTAGCGAGCCTAACTCCTGTTAGTATGTTCGATGTGGGCTAGCTATGTTCTGCTATGTTGAAAGTGATAATAAGGCGATAACGGATGACCGATTCAAGACCCTCGACCCAGATAACCACGTTGCGACAACTTATTGCGGTTGCTTTGAAGGTATTGCCAAGTCGTGCCAACGAATTAAGACTATTAAAGGAAGAGGGTGAGTCGGCTGGAGTAATGGATGAGTCGTTTGGTTATTTTGTATTAGACAGTCGCCAGATGTCTTCTTCAATTGACTCTGCTTTTAGTACGAATTCAACTTCTAATGCGTATGCTGAGTTTAAAAATGTCTTTGTTTTGCTAAAAAGCCATACGCAATCGCTTGAAAAGAGCATTGAGTATGCAAAAATGGCGTCTCAACACGCCGCTTTTATTATCTCAGAGCTAGACGATGAGCAGCTAGGGTTACCTGACAATGCTGCAAACTATGCCTGTCCTGTGGTGGCTGCCCCCCATATTCGAGAGGTTTTAGGCACGCTTATTCAGCTTAGCTTACTCTCTCAGCAAGACCTAGAAGAGATATCGAATGTCTCGTATTTGGCTAAGCATTTGCCCAATGTTGTTGCCGTGACGGGTACGAATGGCAAAACGACCATTAGTCAGCTCGTTGCTCAGTTGTGTCAGCTGTCTAATCTCTCAGGTTTAAAGCATACTGCAGTAATGGGAACGGCTGGTAATGGTCGACTCGATAATTTAGTACAAAGTAGTCACACCACAGGTGATGCCTTAGCAGTGCAGACTTTTTTGCGTCAAATGGGCGATGAAAAGGTTGATGTGTTAGCACTAGAAGCTAGCTCACATGGGCTGGATCAACTGCGTTTGCAGGGCGTTCCAGTACAAGTCGCTATTTATACAAATTTAAGCCGTGATCACCTCGACTATCATTCCGATATGCAGGATTATGCGGGCGCAAAAGCCCGCCTCTTTGATAAATCTTATTTTCCCCAGCTTACCCATGCCATTATTAATCTTGACGATGAGTTTGCACCTATTATGCTAGAAACCGCTGCGTCTTCAGGTGTTGACGTGTGGACATACAGCCTCAATCCGAATAGTAGTGCAGACTTTGTGGCGACCCATATTAGCCCTAGCCTTGAAGGTACTGAAATTCGTCTGACCACCAACTTTGGCACAATTACGATTGATAGCCCGTTACTTGGCCGGTTTAACGTGGCTAACGTGATAGCGGCCATTGCAGGTGCCATGGCACTAGGTCTGCCACTGGACGCTATGGCATATTTGGTAAAAAAATTGCAGGGGGCTAATGGACGTATGCAACGTGTATTGCCTGATAAGTGCAGTTCTAATGCGGAAAAAGGGTGTTTTATTGTTGATTATGCACATACCCCAGATGCGCTAACCCAAGTGTTGACCAGTTTAAAGCCGCACTGTGAAGGAAAACTTTGGGCGGTATTTGGTTGTGGTGGCGATAGGGATCGTGGAAAGCGACCCCTTATGGCACAGGCAGGACTAGCTGCTGCTGATAGAGTGATATTGACGTCAGATAATCCGCGTAGTGAAGATCCAAGTCGTATTTTGCAAGATATGACACAGGGTATGAGTGAAGAACAACATGCTAAAACGGCTGTCATTGCTGATAGACGTCAAGCTATAAAGCAGGTTGTTGAGCAAGCTGGCACAAAAGATATTGTGGTCATAGCGGGTAAGGGGCACGAAACTTATCAAGAAGTTAACGGTGTACGTTATAATTTTGATGATAGACGGGTATTACAGGACGCCTTTTCGGAAACAGTACAATAAAAGCAATAACTAGTTAGCGTCTTTATTCAATTAAGCCTCTTTTAGTGACATATGCAGTCCTTAATAACGACAGAGTCAATACCCTGTCGTCAGATCTCCTATTTTTAGGTTGCCTATTTTTTTGATAGACTACGTATTTTTTAATCAACGATATTTCAGTTAACTATAGTCAGCGAACTACTAAACGGTTACGACGTTAACCTCGTTAAGCCTACTCTAGTAGTACTTGCACTCGGTTGCCTTGTAACCATTTTAGACTTCTTTGACTATAAGGTCAGAGTTAATGGTCAATGATTGATTTGGCATAATAAAGAGTCCTAGGGTAGTTTTAAAAAACGGAATAATAAAATAAGGTTCGTTGTCAGAACCTTTTAAACAAGCAGGATAAAGCGATGCAAGATGGTCATGATGGTACAGCGGAAGAGTTTGGAGATACTAGCGCTGCAAATGTAGGCGCCAGTCATTCCGCGAAAAATCCAGCTAGCTTTTTACAACAAGATAATAGCGTTAAATACAATAATAATAGGCAAGGTTTGTTTGTATGGACAGCGCCGCATTTAATACGTGCCACTCAAAACCTAAAAAGTCAGTGGTGGGTTTCTAATTCAGAACATCACTCTAATACTCGATCTGATCAGCACTCTAAAACGGGCAATGTTGAGCCAATTGAGATAAATTTCTCTCACTCAAACGTCCCAGATAAAGACTCTGATTTATATCCGCATATTGCCGCCACTCGTATTATAACGGACACTCGAAAAATCGAGGCAGGTGATATCTTTTTAGCAGTTATTGGCGAAAAATTTGATGGGCATGACTTTTTGGCAACGGCAATGGATAAAGGCGCAGTGGCGGCTATTGTGAGCCGTATTAATCATGACTGTACTATCCCGCAATTGCTAGTTGAAGACACTCGTTTAGCCTTTGGTCATATAGCGGCCTATCGTCGGCAACTGCATCAAGAACTAAAAGTCATTGCTATTACCGGTTCAAGTGGTAAAACGACGGTTAAAGAAATGCTTAGAAGTATTTTCCTGCAGGCTGATAGTCTACCAAATGCCTCTCAATCTCCGTCACAGCTTCCTCCTTCCCTGCAAACGCAAACATCCATTCAGCCGTCTTCTCAAGCGAACTCTCAGACGCTTCATAAAGGCCATACTACTTTGATCACACGTGGCAATCTAAATAATGACTATGGCGTACCGATGATGTTGCTAGAGTTGGCAGACTATCATAAATATGCAGTGCTTGAGCTGGGCGCTAATCACGTCGGCGAAATTGCATATACCGCTAACATCGCTAAACCTGATGTGGCCTGTATTTTAAATATTGGGACGGCCCATTTAGGCGAGTTTGGCGGTCGTGATAACATCGCCAAAACCAAAGCAGAAATATACCAAGCATTGAATACTGACGGCATTGCAATAGTGCCCTATGATGATGAGTATGCAAATACTTTGCGAGAGGTGGCACAAAAACAGACGTCCAATATTATCAGCTTTGGCTGGCAGTTTGACCAGTTAGCTGCCGAAGAGGGCAAGTCTGATAATCTGCCAGATATTTACGCCACAGAGGTGGTGTCTACGGCAACTGGAAATAGTTTTACCTTACATATCGCTAAAAATGACACACAAGTTGATCCAATAGCATTGAAGATTACGTTGCCAATGCCAGGTCGACATAATGTCAGCAATGCGTTAGCGGCAGCAAGTTGTGCTTACGCTATCGGCATATCTACAGATAGTATTGTAAAAGGCTTAACTCAAGCTCAGTCTACAAAAGGGCGTTTGGTAAGGCTTAGTTTGGGTAGGCATAACATTATTGATGATACATACAATGCAAACCCGAACGCAGTACGTGCGGCGGCAGATGTATTGGCCGTACAAACTGGCGAGAAAATATTGGTTTTAGGCGATATCGGCGAGCTGGGCGATTCTGCACAAGATGAGCATGAAAAGTTAGGTCGGTCAATTGCGGAAAAATCTATCGATAGACTTTTATGTGTTGGCCATTATGCGTCCAATACGATAAAAGGCGCTAACTCATACGCCGCTGCTAATAACTTAAAGCAAGCAGAGGCATTTGCCACAAAATCTGAGTTATTATCTACATTAGAGGCACTTATTTTGGATAGTAATCGTAAAAATAAAACGTGTACGCTACTGTTTAAAGGCTCACGAAGTGCCACTATGGAAACAGTTATTGAAAGCTTGACGGCACGTTTTGCAAATGAATAAAAATGGTTTCATATTTCTGCCCGCAATAGTTTTTTAAAAACAATCTTAAATGGTAGCTAAGCACAAAAATTTAATGTCAGTGATGGTCTTAAAATTAAAAATAGATGAGGAGTAAGCGGTGTTATATTGGTTATTTGACAGTTGGCTGAGCCAAATATATTCACCGTTTTCGGCGGTTTCGTCGTTAACATTGCGTGCGCTACTGGCAGTAGTTACCTCGTTAACTTTTAGCATTTTATTAGGGCCTCGGACCATTGCTTATTTGCGTAATATTAAATATGGTCAAGCAATTCGGGATGATGGTCCCAAGTCACATTTAGCAAAAACAGGCACCCCAACTATGGGCGGGGTACTCATTTTAACCTCAATCGCTTTTGCTACGCTGTGTTGGGCTGACTTAACCAATCCATATGTCTGGATTATCCTGTTTGTCATGGTAGTCTTTGGCGGGGTTGGTTGGACGGATGATTGGCTGAAAATTAAACATAAGAATCCTACTGGACTCATTGCCCGCAAAAAATACTTCTGGTTGTCGGTTGGGGCGTTATTTGCCGGTGGCGCCCTCTATTATCTTGCTTTGCAGCAGCCTGATATAGAAACCACCCGTGCTATGCAGGATTTATTATTGCCTGTTTTTAAAGATTGGATCATTCCATTTTCGACTATTCCGTTTGGTATTGCCTTTATCATCTTTACCTATTTTGTGATTAATGGGTCATCGAATGCTGTCAATTTAACTGACGGGCTAGATGGCTTGGCTATACTACCTGTGGTTTTGGTCGCTGCTGGTTTAGGCGCTTTTGCCTATGTGTCAGGCACGCCAAACTTTGCCGAATATTTACATGTCCCTTATATCTCTTATAATGCTGAAGTAACCGTGGTTTGTGCCGCAATGATTGGTGCGGGTTTGGGCTTTCTTTGGTTTAATGCGCATCCTGCCGAAGTATTTATGGGAGATGTCGGTGCGCTGGCACTTGGTGCCATGTTAGGTACGATTGCAGTAATGACCCGTCAAGAGATTGCCTTTGCCATCATGGCTGGTTTATTTGTGGTAGAAGCCTTGTCGGTTATGATTCAGGTAGGCTCATACAAAATGCGTAAAAAACGGGTCTTTTTAATGGCGCCGCTACATCATCACTTTGAAGAGATGGGCTGGAAAGAGACCCAAGTTGTGGTGCGGTTTTGGATTATTGCTATCTTGCTCGTGGTGCTTGGTTTGATGACCCTTAAACTGCGTTGATAACTGAGTTGATATCTGCGTTGATATCTTGGATGGCTACTGAACATCATGCCAATTATAAAGCTGAGATAAACGGTGTTGGTGCTTAAGGGTATCAACACCGTTTATCATTTGGTCTTTAAGTTAGAGTCTTATTATATTAATTTCCATCACTGAGTAATTCGTCATGCTAAAGACTGCCCCAACGACAGGCTTAATCCACCCATCTTTTACCTGTCCCTATTGCCGTTCACCTTTGATTATTGATAGCAAAGCATGGCACTGTGATGGCAGCTTAAATGACAAACACACTCAGCATCCGTTCGATGTGGCGCGTCAGGGCTACGTCAATCTATTGCCCGTACAACATAAAAAGTCTAAAGACCCAGGCGACTCTCAAGAATCGATAGAAGCTAGGCATCGGTTTTTACATCAAGGATTTTATCAACCCTTACAACAGCTCATTGCGAGTATTGCGACTGAGCTTAATGACAATCAATACAATCAAGAGAGTACAAACAACCTGACTTGGCTTGATATTGGCAGCGGAGAAGGGTATTACACTGACGCGATAGCGACGGCATTGACCCATCGCTTAGCTCAACCGATTAATAATCTGATAGCCGTAGATATCAGCAAACCTGCGGTCATTCAGCAGGCAAAATCTGCCAAACTAAAGAATCAACTGTGGTATCAGATTAAGTCAAATGATGACCAAGCCCCTACGGCTATGAATACTACGGCTATAAATAAGGAAGTGATAACGAATGGCCTGACTGAACGTCCAGCCGCCCTTTATCCAATGGTTGCTAGTGCGGCAAACCTACCAATTACTGATGAAAGTGTGAATGCCATCAGCACTATTTTTAGCCCGATATTACCCAAAGAGTTTGCCCGAGTGTTACAAACTGACGGCAGATTGATTATTGCCAAGCCAGATGCTGGGCATTTACAACGTATGCGCGATGCTTTGTTTGATGACGTCCGTCCGCATGATTCGGATAAGTTTTTGGAGGAGCTTGCGCCGTATTTTGAGCTGACAAAGACCCATCACGTCCAAGCGGATTTGCGTCTAAATGCCGATCAATTAGCTGACTTGCTGACCATGACCCCGTATTCGTATCGTGCTAAAGCGGAGAAACGTGAAGCTCTATTAACCCAAGCCGAGTCGCAAGACTTTAATACAAAAGCCAAATTTGTGGTGTATGAACTGATTAAGAAGTAGGTATATTTGGAGCTTATCCCGCTTTCGCTACTATCTGCTTATCTACCCGAGGCAGTGGCTAAGATGTGGCATGTCGCTTACTTCGTGCGCCCCGCCACATCAAGCCACTGCAACTCGTCTATCTAAACAGTATATCCGCTACAATCGGGGCTAAACCGCATCACAAGTCGACCCTCTTAGAAAAGGGTTAGAATGGGTTGATGCATCGAACCTATAAACTGAAATAAAACCTCAATGTCATTTTGAAACAATTTACATCCATTATTTTCGATTTAAATATTGCTATTTTTATGGGGCGTCGAACTCAACATATGTAAGCTAAAAGCCCAGTTTTGCTGGCTAGTTTAAACACTCATAAGAACGTTATTATATGCACCAAAAATGATATATAAAAATGCACATAGTGCAGTTATTAATATGATTTTATTATGTCTTTTCATTAAAAAACCTAAATTAAGATCATATGCTACAAAAACCATATTAAATATATTGGCGCAGCGAGAGGGTGGGTTATGCTTCACTAACCTACTCTATGATAACTAACCTCGTTTCTTCATAGATAACCGAATCACGAAATAGCTTCCAATCATGGTTAAGATAATCCCAATAACTTGTAGTAGGTTTAGCTGATTGTCAAAAAATACGATATCAGTCAATATAGCAACAATAGGGTCAATATAACCAATAATTGCTATATTAGTTATATTGGTCGTTTTTACTCCTTTGTAATACAGAATATATGCTAAGGCTGTATGTACAGATCCAAGTATAATAACCCAAAGCAACCATTGCTTAGTTATAGCTATATCGCTAAAGTCAATAAGTGGAAATAAGAGCAAACATCCAATAAATAACTGCACTAATGTCATCAAGCTTGGTGGGACTTGATCAATGAATTTAGCCACAATAGTGGCAAGAGCATACAGTAACCCTGCGCCTAGAGCACAAGCAACACCCAAAAGCTTTGTTGAGTTCATTTCGAGATCACTTGGATTGACATCTAAAGTTAAGAAAACACCGAAGACTGTCAATAATATCCAAACCCACCGTTGATAAGAAATTTTTTCTTTTAGAAAAATGATGCCAAGAGCAACTAAGAATACAGGCTGCAAGTAATAGGACACATTACCTAAAGTAATTGAAGCCCATACAAATGACTGAAACAGTAGTACCCAATTGAGTACGATGAAAATCCCACCCAATGCCACCAAGCTTAATTGCTTGATATTATATTGCGATATTTTTAGCTCATCTTTGTAACTACAGTAAGGGATTAAGCAAATGGCACCCAACAAACAATGAAAAAAGGAAGCTTCTAATGCAGTAAGCCTAGAAAACAATACTACAGCACCTATGCTCCCCCATATCACCATTGCAACTATTAGAGATAACACTTCTAACTCCAATTTATATCCATGGGGTATTTAAAGAAGTTTACCTGAAGTCTAACGACCATCAACAATTATACGAGGGTGGGTTTGATTTTTAAGCATTATAAAGGTGCAAAAAATCGAAACTCATCTTTTGTTAATAGTAAAAAGGGATGATTATTGCATCTAGTTGGTGGGTTATGCTTCGATAACCCGATCTACGCAGACTAGGTAGATTACTATACATGCTTAATCGCCATAAAATGCCGAATCACTTCATTAATATGGTGTTTAGTGGCATCATCTTGTTTAACTAACCAATTCATCACGTCATCGTCAATAGGTGATGCATTATTTTGTGATTGGCTTTTGTTTGTTTGATAGGTTTTGATAACGTTTGGCATAACGTGATTTGCTCTAGAAATATCCATGTCTTCATAATCTAAATTAGTATCAACCATGATTATATCCTTTTATTTGTTTCTTGCTTGGTTTAAACGCAGTAATAATTGTTAAGCTATCATCACTTGACTCAAACCAAGCGACTGCTAATAGTCTACCTTTATTGCTTATACCAATCGTCAAAAATCGTAACTCTTCATAGTCAAAACGAGAGTCCATGTTGGTTACATGCATTGGGTCATCAAATACTGATATGACTTCCTCAAAATCAACTTGCCTATTATCGTACACCAATTCGAATTTACTGTCATTCCAATAGAACCAAATACCGTGCTTAAATATCTCTGGCATAATTTACCCCCTCGGATGATGCGCTTCATGCAGCTGTTGCAATCGAGCTGTTGCCACATGGGTATAAATCTGGGTGGTCGATAAATCACTGTGACCGAGTAGCAACTGTACGCTACGCAAGTCCGCCCCGTGGTTGAGCAAATGAGTGGCAAACGCATGACGTAGGGTATGGGGAGATAAACTGTCGTTTAATCCTGCTTGTTTGGCGTACTTTTTTAACATATACCAAAAGTTTTGCCGTGTCATATAGCCGCCCTGCGTGGTCAAAAACACCGCTTGGCAATTGCCCGATTTTAAATGGGCAATCAACTCACCACGCCCATGTGTTAAATAATCTTCTAACGCTTCAGTTGCATATTCCCCGAGCGGTACCAGCCTTGTCTTGTTACCCTTACCTGTGATTTGTAACCAGCCCGCATTTAAGTTGACTTGTTCAAGCGATAAGTTCATTAACTCGCTTACCCGAAGCCCGCAAGCATACAACACTTCGAGCATGGCTTTATCTCGCAGCCCCATGGCGGTGCTGGTATCAGGGGCTGCCAATAGGTTTTCTACATCATGCTCAGATAAATCTTTGGGCAGTGAGCGGCCAATTTTTGGTGTTTTAATACGCTCGCACGGATTGTCTTCACGGCGCTCATTACCCACCATCCACAAATAAAATTGGCGCAAGCTGGAGAGCATACGGGCTTGAGTACGGGGCGTTTTGCCTTGCCTTGATAAAGCCGACAAGCATTGCATCACATCAAGGTCATTCCAAAGTGTTAACGCTTTTGGGTTGGTGGTTTCACAGAGTTTTAGGTCACGCACATAGGCATTACGGGTGCGCGTTGACAGCCCTCGTGACAGCATGGCTTGGCGAAATTCTGTGATATAAGCAGGCTCATCATCTACAGCTAAGGCTTTGGGTTGTCTGGGTTGCACGGCTCTATCACGGCTCATAGAATGCTCTAAATTAGTCTGTTATACGAAACAATAATCAAACTTTGAATATACCATAAATAAACTATACCGCTTATCTTTTCCACTGTCTGCTAAAAAGACAGTGGTAATCGCTGCTTATCGCTGAATGCTTATAACTGCTCACTAATTTGGGTCGTGTAGCTAGAGTGGGGAGAATTTTTAGCCAGTAACATAATACAAAAAAAGAGGCCACATGATGTAGCCTCTCTTTATCTCTTTTATATCAGTTTAAATCAATCGATAAGGGCATTAATACAACTAAACTATAGGTTAGTTATAGGCCATTTAACGATAGCCCATGCCATTAGAAACCATAGTCACGAGGCTCATTCTGGAAAGAAATCCAATGGGTTTTGGTAAACTCTTCAAGCACTTGGTCACTATTAAAGCGGCCGATACCAGAGTTTTTAACCCCACCAAACGGTACCATGCTCTCGTCATTAACAGGCATATCATTAATATGAGTCATACCCGCTTCAATGCGCTTAGCAAAGCGGAGCCCTTTTTGCAGATCCTGAGTAAATACGGCACTAGATAGCCCAAATGAGGTGTCGTTAGCAAGAGTTAAGGCATCGTCTTCATCTTTGGCTTTGATGATGGCGGCTAGTGGCCCAAATATCTCATTGCGAAATAAATCCATATCAGGAGTTACATCTGTGTAGATATAAGGTGAGACCAGTTGATCTTCAATTTTACCTTCTAAAATCAGGTTGGCACCTTCTTTTTTGGCAGTGGCAATTTTTTCTTGCAGAGACTCTATTTGGTTCTTATTGATGATCGGTCCAATAAAGGTATCTTTCTCGTTAGGGTCTCCCACTTTTAAAGTTTCTACAATGGACTTAAACTTGTCTACAAACGTATCATGTACCTCTTCTTCGACGATGATACGATTGATGGCCATACAAATCTGTCCTTGATGTAAAAACTTACCAAAGGCAGCGGCACGTGCGGCTTGATCCAGATCAGCGTCCTTAAGTACCACAAAGGGGCTATTACCACCCAGCTCCAAGGCAACGTCTTTGATATAGTCGCCACTAAATGCAAGCTCGCCAATGCGCTTACCAACGGGGGTAGAGCCAGTAAATGATACTAGACTAGGTGTGTCGTTGGTAACGATAGCATCGCCAATCTCACTACCTGCACCGACTACAACGTTTAACACACCTTTAGGTAAGCCTGCTTCTTCAAATAGTTTAGCCAGTAACAGGGCGCCAGTTATTGGGGTGTCGCTGGCAGGTTTTAAAACGACAGCATTACCTAGGGCGATCGCTGGCGCCAGCGAGCGCTGAGTCAAATGAAAGGGGAAATTCCAAGGGCTGATAAGGGCAACCACCCCAACAGGATCTCGGTATGCCAAGTTTTCTTTACCGGGGGTATTTGAAGGGCGAGTTTCGCCATGCACACGGTTAGGATAAGTTGCTGCTTCTACAGTAACAGCGCGCGCAATGCTTAGCTCTACTTCGGCTTTAATTCGTGTGCTGCCAGACTCTTTGATTATCCAGTCTATGATTTCATCACGACGTTGATCTAATAAATCAATAAGCTTATACATCACAGCAGTACGCTCAGCAGGGGTAGTCTTCGCCCATTCTTTTTGAGCATCGCTTGCTGCTTTGAAAGCCTCATCTAATTGCTCTTTTGTGGCTTGAGGAATCTCAACCAATGTCTCGCCATTATAGGGATTGGTATCATTATTGACCCTGTCATCTTTACCCTTTACCCATTCGCCAGCGATGAATTGTAGATTGAAATCTGTGTAAGAGGCAGGTGCACTATCAGCCGCAGTAGTAGACCCGTTAGTAGAAGGGGTAGATTGGTTATTCGTCTTATCATTACTCATAAATCATCCTTAGTTATCTTTAGTGTCTGACTTTAATTAAGCTCTTTAATTCATGACTCTTAGCGTGATACTTGAAAGGGTCAGATATGTTGTAAAAGAACTGTCTTTAATATAAATAAAGGTCTTGCATAGATTTGAGTACTTTTTTAACCTTTCCAAGCAAGTGCTTTCATCCTAGCATATGAAAAGATAAATATTGTTGATTGCTTTTGAAGTATTGTTTATGAAAAGTAACTTTGTAAGAGAGTTTATTAATAAGAACTTAAAAAATCAAATATTGGATAGAGAATAACTTAACTGATGTGAGTTGCTTGAGACCTATTAATTGGGAACTTATTAAAAGGAGAGCACAATTATTGAAACAGGCTAGGTTTTTAATCCATGAATAGGTAATAGAGTAAGGATTTTGAGGAGATAACGTTAGACAGTGGAACGTTTATGACATATAACGAGATTAAACAAGCCACAAAGTCAAAGAGGCGTAAACCAGAGGGTTTACTGCCTTTAGACGATTGGACTCTTAAAAAGGTGAGGATAACAAAAGGGATGACAATATATTAACTTTGCTTTTTCTGCACCACATAACGATAAAGCGTATCGGTATGGGTTTCACGGTTACCATTTGCATTTTCGGTTTCAGACTTCTCTACTAAGGTATGACCGAGATGGCGACAAAAATTAGGGATATCTCGGGTGGTAGCAGGGTCGGTTGCCAATACTTCAATGCACTCCCCGCCCTTAGCTTTACGGATAGCTCGGTGCAGCATCATCACAGGTTCGGGGCAGATAAGACCTTGGGTATCTAATTGGTGTTCAATGTCATAATGTAATGTGTCTTTAGAATCAGTCATAAGTTTGTCTATTAATTGTGTCTATAAATGATGTTAAAGGTAACCTTAGAATATTCAATTTTATTGAGTATCTATAGTCAGCGAACTACTAAACGGTTACGGCGTTAACCTCGTTAAGCCTACTCCAGTAGTACTTGCACTCGGTTGCCTTGTAACCATTTTAGACTTCTTTAACTATATTTTTCTTGGGAATCTATAAAGTTAAAGAAGCGCTTAAAAGTGGCTTGGAACCAATACGCTACTCCAATCCATGCTGCCATAGCCAGCCATAACCAATTAGACAGCTGAAATACGAGGCAAGCAATGGTTAATATACTGGCTAAACCGACGCTGGTAACTAACATGGAGGGTTGGCTTAAGCGATAGTGTGAGACAACAAATGTCTGATACAAAAGGATTGGAATCGCAATAGCCACTAACATGTAGGGAACATAATGAAACAGTAAATAGAGCCATTCATTTGAGTGGAACATTTTTAAGCTGGCCATTGTACCAAATATCACAAATAGAGACAGCGCTAACATAATCAGCCATATAGTCATGCGGTTTAACCTTTGAGCGCCGCGAATACGTTTAAGTGCTAGGGGAGGAAAACCTGCAATGGTTCGACTGACCAAGGGTTCTGTGGTAACAGGTAGGTCGGTTGGTGTGGCAGGGTCTGTGCTCATAGGTACGTACTTTTATGGGTAAGTGTAGTTAGTTGCGGTGTGCTTTTAGCGCTGACTTTAAGCTATCTTGTCACTAAATATTAAATGTTGCTGAACATTAAATAAGGTCAATCGTCACGATACGTGGTGATATCTTGAGCATAATCAGGGTTAGCAAGGTAAGTGGTTAGTAATAGACAAGCGGAAATATCATCAATGGGATCACGCTCATTTTTTATTAAGCCCAACTCCCATGCCATATCACGCGCTTCAATAGACGTCAATCTTTCGTCAAATAGCTGTACAGGAACAAGAATATGTTGTTCTACTAGCCGATGGGCTAGCCGACGAGCAAATTTATGGGCGCGTTTTGCCAACATTGAATTACTACCATCCATATTGAGCGGTAGACCAACAATAACACGTCCGATTTCCCATGTTGAGATAATACCAAGCAGATTATCCCAGTCAGCAGGCTGGCCATTATTCATGGCAAGTATATCAAAAGGTCTGGCATCTTTGGTCAAGGAATTACCAAGCGCAATACCCATCTTTTTAACACCGTAGTCCAGCCCTAACAGTAACATGTCTTGAGCTTTGCCCATGGAGGGGTGGGGCTCAGCGTTGGCCTGTTCAGTCATACTTGTCTCGTTATTCAAGGTCTCAGTTAAGGTATCAGTATTATATAAGGTGTTAAAAATAGCTTAGGCGTGACCAATATCGTCGCTTAAAAAGTCTAATCGAATACCGATGTTTTCTGCAGCATGGTGCCAACGCTCTTCAAAGGGTATCTCAAATAGCAGTGACAAGTTTGCGGGGCAAACTAGCCAATCACCTTGACTAATTTCTTGCTCTAATTGACGCTTTGTCCAGCTGGCATGACCTAAACATAAATGGTAGTGCCCAACGCCCTGTCCTTCTGCAATGCGGTATAACAGATCTTTACTGGTGGTAATACAAATATTTTCTGAAATTGCAAATGAGGATGCCCATCTAGGTTGACCCGTATGAATAACAAATCCAACTTCCGGATAAACAGGTCCACCATCTAAAGCTACTTCATGCATAACGGAGTTATCACTGACTTCTATATCTAAATCTTCCAGTAATTTACCAACAGGGGTATCTAAAATTGGACGATTAACAATTAGTCCTAGTGCCCCATGTTTGTCGTGGCGGCAGATATAAATTAGGGTTTGCGCAAAGCGTTCGTCTGGCATATGCGGTGCTGCAATTAAAAAATGATGCGTTAGATTTTCAAGAGACATAATTGTTGCAAACTCGGTGGCTATAAGGATTTTGATATCATCGCGCATAAATCAATATGTTAGTCAGTTTATACACGATGACATCTAGAATGTAAAAAAGGCATACGATTTATATCTAATGTTTGTTTGGTAAGGTACATTTTATATAATGCGTTTCAAAAGATTAGGTCACATCAGCCAATAAGCTACGAGCATGCTCACGGGTCACTTCGGTAATATTAACACCGCCAGACATACGTGCCAGCTCATCGACTTGAGTATTCCCACTGATGATTTTTAGCTCGCTGGTAGTTTGCCCCTCGTTAGTATCATGATGCTTCTGTACTAATATATGTTGATGGGCTTGTGCGGCGACTTGTGCTTGATGCGTGATGGCCAAAAGCTGACGATGCGAGCCAAGTTGGCGTAGTAACTCGCCGACGACTTGTGCCGTGCCACCACTGATGCCAACGTCCACTTCGTCAAAAACCAGCATGGGCTGTGCCGCATTGGATAGTTCATTACTTTCAGGTAAATCGCTATCATCAACTGTATCATGATGTTGTGCTTGGGTTTGTGCGCTATCGGAACCGCCATTAGCATCACTATTTAGGTCACTATTAACGTCAATATGAGTCGCTAAAAGCACCTGCATGACTAAAGCCATACGTGAAAGCTCGCCCCCAGAAGCAATTTTATAGAGCGGCTGCATAGGCATACCTACGTTTGCGCTAAACATGAGCTCAATATCTTGTAAGCCTTGAGCGTTATAGTTTTCTTCTTCTCGATCCGTAAATATAAATTCACAGCGGGCATTAGGCAGCGCCAAAGGTTGTAATTGTGTGACCAGTTTTTGACCAATATTTGGTGCCACTTGCTTACGAGAATCACTCAATTGAGTAGCGATGGTCAGATACTCGTTCCACGCCTCTTTAATTTTAGCTTCTAACACCTCTGAGGTAGGCTGATTATTTAATTCATCTAACTCATTAGCCCAGGCTTTCGCTTCAAGTAGTAGATCTGCTGCTGGCAGACCATGTTTACGTGATAAGCGATGACCTAAGCTGATTAAGCTGTTTAGTTGTTGCAAACGTTCAGGGTCTGGTAGCTGTTGTTCGGCATAATCTGTCAATAAGGCGGCAGCTTCACTAATATGTTGCTGGGCCAAATGTAGTGACTCACTGGCCTGAGCAAATGTTTGGCTGACTTCAATCTGGTTATCACATAGGCGAATGGCGCGACCTAATAACGCCATTGCATCAGGATCATCACTTTCGTTTTCTAAAAGTTGTAGTGCTTGACTGGCTTCAATCATCAACGCTTCAAGATTAGATAGCTCGTCATGCTCCGCTTCAACTTGAGCATAATCGACGTCAACGAGTGGTGCAATGTCTTCTAGCTGACTGGTCAATAGCTCGATACGGTCCTGACGGTGTGCTTCTTTAGCGCTAATATCATCGGCTTGGCGCTTAAGCTTTTGATACTTTTTATAAGCTTGGGCGGTACTTTTAGCCAAAGGCTTTAGCCCAGCGATGCTATCTAGCCAGTCGACAACAAACAGGGGCTTTAATAATGCCTGCTGTGCATGCTGACTATGGATGTTGACCAGCATAGCCCCTAATTCTTTGAGCTCTGCTAAGCTTACAGGAACACCATTTAACCATGCTTTAGACCGTCCATTACTGCTCAATTGGCGTCTAATTAAAATTTCGCCATCAAATTCACGCTCATGGTTCAAAAACCACTTCTGTATCACTACTGAGGAGGGCTTGGAGTCTGATTCACTGAAATCAAACTGAGCATAAATGTCAGCGCTATCAGTGCCATGACGCACCATACCAGTATCGGCACGCCCACCAATGCATAAGGACAGGGCATCCAGTAGTAAGGATTTTCCTGCACCAGTTTCGCCAGTAATGACGTTAAATCCACCAGAGAGGGACAGTTCATGGTGGTCAATCAAAGCAAAATTTTGCAACGTTATAGATGCGAGCATTGATAATCTCTACAATGGTTGTGAATATGACTGTCTGTAAAATCTGTCTTTAAAAAAAGATATTATGACAAGAAAGCAGTGTAAATAAATACTTAAATAGTATGGATATCGTAGCGTTTAGGGGGTATAAAAGCAAACACCATCTTATTTTTAATTAAGTTTTTAATTAAGGTCAAATAGGATGAATGATAAATATGGCAAGACACGATAAAGATATAATAGAAAGATTGCGTCACTATAGATATATGCTGCAAATTGAGCGTTTATTTTAACTGATTTGATGGTACGTTACTGCTTCATTAGGCCTCACTAAAAAAGGATAGGACACACCTCATCTTTGTCATGGCTAATCTATACGGTAGTGATTAGAAAATGTTGAAAAGTAGGGCAAAGATTAAATGAACAGGGTTTGATAGTGCATAATTAGTATTATGTCGTCATAAATTGTAAAAAATTAAGCCCCTGTCATCACTCTTGGGGTTATATTGTGGTAGGATTAAATAACATAAAACTATTAAAAAGCTAGGTGTTGACTGATGTAATAGTTAGCCACACACTTTGCATTCTTATACTTTGATTTTGATTGAGGAAGTCATCATGCCGACGACTTATGACCATGTTTCTGTCGAAAAAACTGCAACAATTTCATATGATGGACGCTGCAGTAGCCATACATTACTTTTTGATGATGGTAGCAAAAAGATGCTTGGTGTTATTTTGCCTTGTGATGATAAGGTTTTAGAATATGAGTTTGCAACTCACACCTCTGAACGTATGGAAATTATGAGTGGCGAGTGTGAGGTTAAGGTAACGGGCGAAGATGAGTTTACCTATTACCGAGCAGGTCAGGCCTTTGTGGTTGCAGGCGAGAGTAGCTTTACCCTACGTACGGATCAAATTGTACAGTACATTTGCCATCTGGAAGGCTAGCTTATTTAATAGTTATTAACCTGATGTCATCAGTCAGTTGCTGCGAATCACTGGCTACTAAGTAAGGATGGATACTAGTCATTGCTATGACTCTGTTACCACTAATCAATGGTTACTATGTATCAAGCCAGCACCGAGAGGGGCGTTGTTAATTTATTTATTTATGTTGCTTATTATTAAGAAGGCTTATTAGATGGCAAAGCCCGTTTATTTTTACGGTATTCATGCCGTTCATGCGTTATTGACACATCGTCCGATGGATGCGATGGCCTTGTTTATCCAACAAGGTCGTAGTGCTGTCGATAACAGTTATTCTACACACGCCTCAGGTGCTAACCAAGGCTCAAACACCGACGCTATACTGACTGAAATAATTGAGCTGGCTGAGCAGATGGGTGTCAGTATCCAAGAGGCTAGTAAAGACAAACTGACTGCACTTTGCCATAGCCCACAGCATCAGGGTGTGGTTTTACACGCCCGTCCATTAGCAATGGCTAATGAAAATGAGCTGGATGCTTGGACTGAGCGAGATGATAGTCTTTTTTTGGTATTAGACCAATTAACAGATGCTCACAATTTAGGCGCTTGTCTACGCACAGCAGCAGCTATGGGTGTTGATGCTGTTATTTGCCCAAAGCATCACTCAGCAAGTTTAACGCCTACAGTCTCTAAAGTGTCCGTAGGGGCAATGGAGATTATGCCGGTCGTTGCAGTGACTAACTTAGCACGCGCGATGGAACACTTAAAACAGGCGGGTGTGTTTATTTATGGGACGGCTCTTGATGACACGGCAAAGTCTATTACTGATGTTGATTTAACGGGTAAGGTTGCGATTATTATGGGCTCTGAAGGCGAGGGAATGCGTCGTCTAACGGCTGAGCGCTGTGATGAGTTAGTGTATATTCCAATGACAGGCAATCGTCATGGCTCTTTACAAAGTCTAAATGTCAGTGTAGCAACGGGTATGGTGTTGTATGAAGTAAGCCGTCAACGCCATATGTAGTAGATTGGCAAGTAAGCATTAACCCCCCATATTAAGCCACACAAAAAAGGTATGTCACTTTATGACATACCTTTTTTATGTGGCTTTCTTAAGTATTATAAGTTTAAGTGTTGTGAGCTTAAGTGTTGTAGCTTAAGTGTTATGAGACTGACTTATATTTTCTTTTTTAAGGTTAAATATTTTTGATGTAGAGGTTTAAGCTGTTCATAAAGTGCCTCTAAGCTACCTGAATTATCAATAATGTCATCTGCATGTTCAAGCCGAGCCTTTCGTGACAGTTGATTGTTCATAATGGCTTTAATTTTATCCATGCTTTGGGTATCACGAGCACTGGCTCGCTCCAGCTGAATGGCCTCGCTAACATCCACCACCAATACCCTATCACACAGGGACGCTAGCCCGCCAGCTGCGCTCTCTAACAGTAAAGGGGCTGATAAAATTATATATTTCGATTGGGATTCAGTCAGTTGTTTTTTTATCTGTTGACGAATGGCAGGGTGGGTAATCGCTTCAAGTTTTAGCAAAGAGTCATCATTAGCAAATACATGTTCTCTCACCGCCTGCCTATCCATATTGCCAGCGTCATCAATAACCCAGTCGCCTAAAGCTTGAGCGAGCTCATTTAGCGTAGGGCTACCTTTTTTCATTATATCGTGGGCAACCACATCTGCATCAACTACATCAACCCCTTGTGTAGCAAACCAATCTGATACCGCTGTTTTACCGCTGCCAATACCCCCTGTTAACCCTATAACTGGTTTATCTATAAAAAAACGGTTAAAGATTTGCGGTGGTGAGCTAACGGATTGATCCTCTGAGGTATTAGAGGGTGTTGTTGATACGTTAGAGTTGGGCATAAAAAGACCTCACAAAGTGTCTATGGCAAAGGTTTCAATCCTGCTGTATATATTATATTAGAACTCAATACTATATTAGACATTAACGATATTAGGCATTAACGATTTAACCAGTCGATAGTCTGGGTTGATGAGTGTTATTATTAAACACAACACCAAAGGCTACTACGATAAACTAAGGTCTAAATATAACCAGTCACAGTCTTACCCTTCTTTAACAGTCAAAATTGAAAGCTACTCTCTGAGCATGGTTGTCTTATAACCATTATGCAATTTAGACGGCTTCGACTGTATAATATGTATTGATCATTAATACTGACCGAGATACCAGCCCATGATGTGCTGTCCATATAAAAGAGCAATTATACCAGCTACTGCAATAAAGGGGCCAAAAGCGAATGGTTTGCTCTCTCCATGCTTTCTCATTAGTACAATGCCAACAAGTGAACCGAGCAATGAGGACAGTAGGATGATCAAAGGTAGCATCATAGGACCGAGCCATGCCCCTAATACAGCGAGAAGCTTAAAGTCTCCCTGTCCCATACCGTTCTTTTTGGTAATCCAATAAAAAACCTTGACCACCACCCAAAGTGATAAAAACCCCAGTATTAACCCCCAAATTGATTCATTAGCAGTGACAAACCAGCCTTGGGTGTTAACTACTAAGCCAAGCGCTCCTAAAGGAACCGTTAGCCTATCTGGCAGTAGTTGAGTATCCCAATCTATACCTGTTAACGCGATCAGAGCCCAAACTAAAACAAGTGCAGACAGTGCAGGAAGTGTCACACCAAACTGAGCAATAACCAACACGGTTAGTACAGCAGTAGTAATTTCAACCAATGGATAACGTATCCCTATTGAATTTTTACACTGAGAGCATGCACCCTTGAGCAACACCCAGCTAAGGACAGGAATATTTTCATACCAGCGGATACCCTGAGCACATCTTGGACATTGAGAGGCGGGATATGCCAAAGACAAAGGCAGGTCTTTGGCGACTATTTTTGCAATCGGTTCAACTAATGAATGAGAGATGTCATCCTGTTCTGATAAAATTTGTACTGAACCTGCACGCCACTCAAGCATCATTGCCAATGGCATGCGGTGTATTACCACATTTAAAAAGCTGCCAACACAAAGACCTAATAGACCAAATAAGGTTAACGCTAATAAGGTGTTCTCTTGTAAAAGTTGCCACAGTTGCATCAGGTAGCCTTTAAGCTGTCGTGAAAAAGTAATAACGAAGATAGCGGTCTATGAAATAAGAATACATTGCTCATTAGGTAGTTAAGTAGGGTGTTACAGATTTGGAAATGACTTTGCGGATAGCTAAAATCATCTAAATCCTCAGTGCTAACAAGGCTCCTAGCCAATAACTGAGCCCATTTGGAAGATGGGTAAGTACATTGCAACTACCAAGCCACCAATTAGTACGCCCAATACAACCATAATGATGGGTTCCATCAGACTAGTTAACCCATCAATGGCATTATCAACTTCATTCTCATAATAAGTAGCGACCTTTTCAAGCATTTGATCTAGGTCGCCAGATTCTTCACCAATGCCTACCATTTGTACAGCCAGTGTTGGAAATAAATTGGTGTTGCGCATTGAGAACTGTAGTTGTTGACCGGTGGAGACATCGTCTTTAATCTGCTGTGTTGCATTATAAAACACGATATTGTTTGTCGCACCTGCAGTCGACTCCAGCGCATCAATAAGAGGCACGCCAGCGGCGAATGTTGTTGACAGGGTGCGTGAAAAGCGGGCAACAATGGCTTGATAAGTTATATTACCAAAAACTGGCAGTTTTAATATCAACTTGTCTAAAAAGTCTTGAAATTTTTGACTGCGTTTTTTTGCTTCAAAAAAAGCAATTATAGTCAGCCCTAGCGCTATGATTAACAGAAACCAATATGATTGCATCCATTCCGACATATTTACCACCATTTGAGTAAAAGCGGGCAACTCAGAACCTGCCGAGGTAAACAAAGTCTCAAATGCAGGAACAACTTTTATTAACAAGATAATAGTAACCACGATGGCTACAATAATAACCGCAATAGGGTATTTAACCGCTTTTTTTATCTTTGACTTTAGTAATTCACTTTTTTCTTTGTAAGTTGCTACCCGCTCTAGCATGGTCTCCAAAGACCCTGATTGCTCACCTGACTCTACAAGCGAGCAAAATAAGTTATCAAAATGACTGGGGTGTTTACGCAGCGCGCCAGCAAAAGTATTACCTGACTCAACCTCAGCTTTAATATCTAAAACCAATTCTTTCATACTTGGATTTTCAAGTGATTCTGCCACAATTTCAAATGATTGGGTTAATGGTACACCCGCTTTCATCATAGTTGCTAACTGACGCACAAAAATAGCAATATCAAGTGCTTTGATGCGCTTTTTTATTTGAAAAAGCGGTTTGGGTTTTTTTCTGATACTACGGACACTAATACCCTGTTTACGTAGCTGCGCTTTGGCTAAATCCATGCTTTTGCTGGTTAGTTCACCTGTCACTTTTTGTCCACGGCGATTGATACCATCGTAGACAAAGTCCAATAGCATATCCGTCGTGGCTTTTGCCATGTTCATTCCCTCAACAGCCCAAGGGCTGAATATTAGTAATGTTACTTTATATGAGTAATGTTACTCTGTTTTAGTTGGTTATAGTAACAGAAAGTAAGTTTGCTTAGTCTGTCGTTACTCGATACATTTCTTGAACACTAGTAATGCCTTGCAATACCTTTAAGATGCCTGAGCGACGCAAGTCCCTAAACCCATTATTATATGCGGCTTCTTTAATATCCATTGCGTTACCCTCCTCCATAATGATACGTGCAATGGTATCATCAACCTTCATAACTTCGTAAATACCCACACGACCTTTGTAGCCATCTCGGCATTCATCGCAGCCTACCGGTTCATAAATAATGTTAGTAGGATTACTCAAGTCTTCATCTGTAAATCCCATCTCTAACAAGCTGGGTTTAGGTACGCTCGTAGGTCTTTTGCAGTTGTTACACAGCCTTCGCGCTAACCTTTGAGCAATAACAAGGTTAATAGAAGTAGCAATATTAAATGTAGCGACACCCATATTACGAAGTCGAGTCAATGTCTCAGGCGCTGAGTTAGTATGCAAAGTGGACAAAACTAAGTGGCCAGTTTGCGCCGCCTTAATAGCAATTTCAGCGGTTTCAAGATCACGAACCTCACCCACCATGACGATGTCAGGGTCTTGCCGCAAAAAGGACTTTAACGCATTGGCAAATGTTAGGCCAACTTTGTAATTTACATTAACCTGATTAATACCTTCAAGATTGATTTCTACAGGATCCTCAACAGTTGATATGTTAGTTTGTACTGTGTTTAAAATATTAAGCGCCGTATATAAAGAAACCGTTTTACCTGAGCCAGTAGGTCCCGTAATCAAAATCATGCCTTGCGGCTTATGCAGCGCTTCTAAAAACACCTTCTTTTGATCAGCTTCATAGCCCAGGGCATCGATACCAAGCATGGCAGAAGACGGGTCTAATATACGAAGTACAATTTTTTCACCATGAAGTGTGGGCAATGAGTTTACCCTGAAGTCGATGGCTTTATCTTTGGAAATGGCTAATTTGATTCGCCCATCCTGGGGCACGCGTCTTTCTGAAATATCCATCTGCGACATGACTTTTAAACGTGCAGCAATAGTTGCGCCAAGTTCTACAGGAGGGCTGGCCATTTGCTGCATGATGCCATCAATGCGAAAACGTACCCGAAACGATTTTTCATAAGGTTCAAAGTGTAAGTCTGATGCCCCCATACGTATGGCGTCAATGAGCATCTTATTAACGAACTTTACAACAGGTGCTTCTCTAATATCATTGGGTAGTGTGCTTAGATCGCCAAGCTTATTGTTTCCGTCAAACTGTTCATAATCTATGTTTAAGTCGTTATCACTGAAGCTATTAAACGTACTCATAGAATCTGAAAAAGTGGTTTCAATAAGTTTGACAAGCTTATTTTCTTCCACGACAATCGTTTGCACAGCAAGACGTGAATTGAATTGAATGGCTTCTATGGCCTCAAGACGAGTAGGATCACTGATAGCAACAAAAAGGCGTTGTCCACGCACAAAGATAGGCAAGGCATTATATTTTCTTACTATTCTTTCATCAACTAAATCTTTGGGTATGGCATCTGGATTCAATTGGTCTAAATCAAACAAAGAGTCTCCAAACTCTTTGGCAACCGCAGTGGCTATTTTGTTTGCTGGCGCTAGTTTGTGATCGACTAAATAGGATACGATACTTTTATGTTGTTTTTGCGACTCGGCCACAGCCTTCCTCATCACTTGACTATTGACCAAACCATCTTGGACAAGCCGCTGGGCAATACCGCCAAAGCTCATGGGGATTGACATTTGAAATTACCTTTAGTTGATTTTTATGTCGGTTTAACTTTTTTATTAATACAAAAGTATTTATGACCTTGTATAAATATGAGTTCATATTTAATAAACACTTGCTATTTATACACTAAGTCAATCTGTAAAATTTGTTTTAATGGGTCAGTTAAAACCAACCAATGCTTTGTTCATAGAACGTAATATTGAGTTATAGAGCTCTAATCCTATGTATTCAATCTTATATATTTAAAATTATTTAATAAGACATACCTATTAAAATAAAACGGATACGCTTTTTTATAAAAATTTGTGGTTAAAGTATTTTACTATAATTGTATTATTTAACCGTAAATTTGAGTGATAAACAAGTTTGCATACATAAGTGCCTCGTTTTAATTTGAGTTCTAAAAAGAGTATAGACTGGTAACCGAGCTGGTAGAGTGATTAATATTTTAAATTAATGTTAGGCGTTCCGATTTTTAATTTTTTAATTCTCAGCCACAAAGGGTAAATGCAAGATCAAAGACTATGTTATAATTCGGGGTTAATGCAATTTTAGAGTGATAAATAGGCGTTATAAGTTATAAATATGCCTTATTATATTCAGTACGAGTTCATTTACTAAAAATTATCATTTGAGAGTTCACTATATGACGCCTTGGGTTATTGGAAATTGGAAACTAAATCCTGCATCTGTTGCCGAGACACAAACGCTTATTGACTGTATTGTCTCTCAGCTTGATGATACAGTGGATTGTAACCTAATGGTAGCACCAAGCTTCGTACATTTAAGCCATGTTGCTAAAGCAGTTCAAGCTTCAAATTTGAAGTTAGCCTGTCAGAATGTTACTGCGTTGACAGATACGAAAGGTGCATTTACAGGAGATGTGTCAGTAGCTCAGCTTAAAGATGTTGGTGTAGAGTGGGTTATTATCGGTCATTCTGAGCGCCGTCAATACTATGCTGAAGATCATGAGGCACTGCTGCAAAAGGTAACATATTGTGACGCACATGACTTGGGGGTTGTTTTTTGCATTGGCGAGTCTGAAACAGATTTTGAATCTGGTCGTACGCAAAAGGTACTCTCTAAGCAACTCGATGTGATTAAATCCTTTGTTGCTTGCCTAGATGTTGAGGATGCTAAAAATAAGCTAGCTAATATCATTATAGCTTATGAGCCTGTTTGGGCAATTGGCACTGGTAAAGTACCTAGTGTACAAAATGTGGAATCGGTACATAGTTTTATTCACGACTACTTGATGAGCATCAGTGACCGGTTTGATAACACACCGATTATTTATGGGGGAAGCGTTAAGCCAGATAACGCTCATGAGTTTGCTAGTTGCAATGCAATTAACGGGGTTCTAGTAGGTGGCGCATCACTCAATGCTGATAGTTTTTTAACCATTGCAAAAAGCTTTTGTAAGTAAATCAAAAAAACGGTAGCATACAGTGTAATAAGTAAGCTGGACTGATTGTATATGTCTAGTTGTCTGTCTTTTAAGAGTTTGAATTCTTTTGAGAGTAAGCGTTTTTTTAGAAGTAATAGTTTTAGAAAAAACATCACTATACAACTTGTTATATTATACAACCCTGAGTTTATATTCTCCATTGGACGCCGCAAGCATACTAACTACTTTCAAATTCTTATCCTATTTTTTTATTTATTACTGTTACTTAATTTTTAGTAAGGCAAAGCATGTTCAACATTATTTTAGCCATTCACATTATTGTCGCTATTGCCATGATTGGGCTGATTTTAATTCAGCATGGTAAAGGTGCAGATGCTGGCGCATCATTTGGCGCTGGTGCCTCAGGTACTGTATTTGGCGCCGCAGGCAGTGCAAACTTTTTAACCAGAGCAACAGCTGTATTAGCGATTATCTTCTTTTCAACCAGTTTGACCCTTGCTATGCATGCTCGCAAACAAGCTGAAGATCAATATAGTTTAGATGTGCCAGCGGCCACAGAAGCGCCTTTGGCTAATTCAGTATCAGTCCCCACACCGGACCAAGCACCCAACGATTAAACGATAGATTAAAATAACTAAAACAACCCTACCTTCAGCTTATATAGTTAAGTTAACTGTATAAAAGAATGTACTCACGTTAAATAGGTTGCACACCCACTCAAACATGAGTAGAATATCCGACCTAGTTTAATAAAGTCTGAATTATAACGTTATCGTTTGATAATCCTCAATTATTAGTAGCGGTTTATTATTTAGTGTTTAAATTAGTTAGTGTTTAAATTAGTGATTTGCGATTGTGGTGGAATTGGTAGACACGCCATCTTGAGGGGGTGGTGGCGCAAGCCGTGAGGGTTCAAGTCCCTCCAATCGCACCATTAATACCGTTATACCTAATACGGTTATAACAAGCATATGTTGAGCTTAATATGATTGTTATAAACAAGGTCATAGTCTTCATTTAGTTGTTGCCATAGTTTGAGTGTTTTTGGTCGTTTTATTATAGGATAGATTAATTTTAGTTTTTTTTAGTTACTGCTTGACAACTGTGAAGAGCGTCCCTATAATAACCCACCTAGATTGATGCGGGGTGGAGCAGTCTGGTAGCTCGTCGGGCTCATAACCCGAAGGTCGTTGGTTCAAATCCAGCCCCCGCTACCATTTTTTATTTCAATCTTACTTTTTTTATCTAACCCACCATATAGTTTGTGGGTTTTTTTGTATCTGTTTTTTCTATTGTTATTTGTATTTCACAATAACTACTTATAATAGATGTTTATATTTTGGATGAAGCCATAAATCATGAAGGTATCAAATAAAGTCGCTCAATTGACTGATATTATAGAGCCTGCGGTTGCTGCTTGTGACGTGGCGCTTTGGGGTATTGAGTTTGTCCCACAAGGTAGGCGTTCTCTTTTACGTATTTTTATTGAGGCTTTACCAGAAGATAAGGCGATAAATAAACAAGTGACCATTGAAAACTGTGCAGCAGTTAACCATCAGGTTAGTGGTGTTCTAGAGGTACATGACCCAATTGCGGGCGAATATGTATTAGAAGTGTCATCACCTGGCTTAGATAGACCGTTTTTTTCTGCTGAGCAAATGCAGCAATATGTTGGGCAACATATGAATCTACGTTTGATTAAAGCGATTGGCACTGAGTCAGCGAAACGCCGTAAAGTATCTGGCAAACTTGAAAAATTAGAGTTGGATAAGCGGCAATTGACAATAGCGACTACTGACGGTTACCAATTTGATATACAGTTAGATAATATTGATAAGGCTAATTTGATTTATCAAGAGTTATAAGTATTGATGTAAGTTCTTTTAAGCAAGGTTGTGTATTGAATTTTGGTTGAATGTTTTTTATTAGATAGCCACTCAAAAGTACCATTAAGATAAGTATCACATTAAGATAGGTATCAATAGTTCAATAATTAATCTGTCATTTCAGACAACTAGAAACAAAATTTTAGAGCCATATATAAAAAATACATTCAATTATATAAGTTGCTACTCTAAATGTGGAGTAGGTGAGGATAGGTGTGCAATGAGTCGTGAAATCTTAACGGTAGTAGAGACCGTCAGTAATGAAAAGGGGCTAAACCCCGAAGATATTTTTGAAGCCATTGAAGAAGCGTTAGTGGTTTCAACAAAAAAACGAGTTTATACCGAACAGCCAGAAGTTGCTGTACGTGTTAGTATCGACCGTGAAACAGGGGATTATGATACTTATCGTTATTGGACGGTTGTTGCTGATGAAGATCACGAGATGCCTGCATGTCAATTAGCCATCAGTGACTTAGATGAAGCTGAGTGGTCAATTGGCGATATTAAAGAAGAACAAATAGAATCTATCGAGTTTGGGCGTATTGCTGCCACACAGGCCAAACAGGTCATTATTCAAAAGATTCGTGAAGCTGAAAGGGCGCTAGTTGCTGACGCCTTCGAACCAAGAGTTGGCGAGATGATGTATGGCGAAGTTAAAAAACAGACTCGCGACGGCTTCATTGTTGATTTAGGGGATAATGCGGAAGGCTACTTATCACGTGATCAGATGCTACCCCGTGAGCAACTGCGTGTTAAGTCTCGTATTCAAGCTATTTTATACCATGTTAACCGCGATAATCGCGGTGCTCAACTACTGCTATCGCGTACGCATCCAGATATGTTGACCGCTTTGATGAATAAAGAAGTACCCGAAATTAATGAAGAAATCATTGAGATTCGCGGTGTTGCCCGACAGCCGGGTGTTCGTGCTAAAATTTCAGTAAAGACCAATGATCATCGTATTGACCCAGTCGGCGCCTGTATTGGGATGCGTGGTACTCGAATCCAAGCAGTTCAGCAAGAGCTTGATGGTGAACGAATTGATGTTATTGTCTGGTCGGATGATCCAGCACAGTATATTATAAGTGCACTTGAACCTGCCGATGTAAGTAGTATCATTTTAGATGAAGATGCCAAAACGGCTGATATTATTTTTACCGCAAACGATCAGTTAGCCCGTGCCATTGGCGCTCAAGGTCAAAATGTACGATTGGCATCAGAGTTGACAGGTTACAAGTTAAACATGATGCTCGAAGCAGAATACTTAGAAAGACAGCAAAATGAAACTAAAGCCTTTATTGATTTATTCTACAATCGCTTAGAGGTTGATGAAGACTTAGCTCAAGCACTGGTTGATATTGGTTTTACCAGTATTGAAGAAGTGGCGTATGTACCAGCGGATACATTTTATGATATTGAAGGCCTTGATGACGACGCAATTGCGATGATTCAAGAGCGTGCGAAAGAAGTCGTTATAGCTGATGAACTGGTAAAACAGCAAAATATGAAAGAGCCAAGTGAAGAGTTGCTCACAATGGAAGGAATGACCACTGACTGGGCGTATAAATTGGCTCAACGTGACATTATTACTGTAGATGATTTAGCGGAACAAGCTGTTTTTGACCTTGAAGACATAGAAGGTCTTGATGAAAAAACAGCTGGCAAACTCATCATGAAAGCACGTGAATCTTGGTTTAATGAAGAATAATAAATAGGTGACTACACAATGGCAGATAAGACCGTCAAAGAACTAGCAGACATGGTAAGCAAAGAAGTCAGTGCTGTACAACAGCAATTGATTGATGCTGGGCTGCCTGCTCGTGGCGAGGATGACCTAGTCACCGAGCTTGAGCAAGAACAGCTGGTGGCATTTTTAAAACAAACACACGGGCAAGAGCAGAAGCGCCGTATTAGCTTGAAGTCTAAAACAACGAGTACTGCTCGGGTAACAGGCTCATCAGGTAAATCGAAAAGCGTGAATGTTGAGGTTCGTAAGAAAAAGGTGTTTGAGAAGCCCGATCCAAACAAACTCGCAGAGCAAATAGTTGCTCGAGAAAAAGCAGCTGCTGAAGCAAAAGAACGTGCCCTTGAAGAAGCTAAAAAACGTGAGCAGGCTAAAAAAGAAGCTGAACAGCGTCAAGCCGCCACATTGGCTGCAATGCGTGCTAATTTAGGTGGTGGAAAAGCCTCAAGTGATAAAAATGAAGATGTTTCGACTGTTGTGGTCAAAAAAGGCGCTAAAACAGCGGAAGTCACAAAAGAAAAGCCTAAAAAGAAAGTAGCCCCCACTAAGCCTAAAGTTGAAACTGTAGCAGAACGCAAAGCACGTGAAGCGCGTGAAGCTGAAGAAGAACGTCTGCGTACAATTGAGGCAGAAACCCGTCGCAAGCAGGCAGAAGAAGCTCAGAAGAAAACTCTAGAGCAAATGCGTAAAATGGCGGGTAAATATAGTGAAAAAGATACGGTTGCTAAAGTACGTAAAGACGAACCGTTAGCAGAAGGTCTTGTTGGCGAAGCATTAGAGGAGTCATTTGAAAAAGAGCGCCGAGAAATTAAGCGTGGTTCTTCAAGCACTGCTTCTCGAGGCCGACGTCGCAAAGGACAAGAAGAAAGAGAAATTCGCAATCGTAAACATGGTCTTAAGTCTACACAAGCTTCCCAGCATAAGTTTGAGAAGCCTGTTGAAAAAATTGTGCATGATGTTGAGATTGGAGAGCATATTGTTGTTGCTGATCTTGCACAGCGCATGGCGGTCAAAGCTCGTGAAGTAACTAAATTACTCATGAAAATGGGCGAGATTGTTAGTGAGACCGAAGAAATAGATCAAGCAACTGCCAGTCTGATTGTTGAGGAAATGGGTCATAATCCTATTCCTGTAAGCGATACTAAGGTTGAAGATGATTTACAGGAAGCTGTTGAAGAGCGTAGTAGTAACATACAAACACGCCCTCCAGTAGTGACTATCATGGGTCATGTAGATCACGGTAAAACATCATTACTTGATAAGATTAGAGAAGCGAAAGTGGCGTCTGGTGAGGCAGGTGGTATTACTCAGCATATTGGTGCCTATCATGTTAAAACAGATCGTGGCTTAATCACTTTCTTAGACACACCAGGTCACGCTGCGTTTACAGCAATGCGTTCACGTGGTGCACAAGCAACAGATATTGTAGTTATTGTTGTTGCTGCTGATGATGGTATGATGCCGCAAACGGTTGAAGCGATTGATCATGCCCGCGCCTCTAATACGCCTATTATTATTGCTATTAATAAGATGGATAAAGAATCTGCTGATCCAGATCGTGTTCTTAATGAGCTGACGACCAAAGAGGTCGTTACTGAAGCTTGGGGTGGGGATACGCCAGTTGCTAAGATTTCAGCCAAAACGGGTGAAGGCATTGACGAGCTGTTGGAGCTTATTAATCTTCAAGCAGAGCTTATGGAGCTTGAAGCACCTACTGATGGTGCTGCTCAAGGTGTGGTTATTGAATCACGTCTTGAGAAGGGTCGAGGTGCCGTGGCGAGTATTCTGGTTAAGAAAGGAACGCTAAAACAAGGCGATCTGGTATTAGCTGGTGAATACTATGGCCGTGTTCGTGCTATGAATGACGAAACAGGTAACCGTATTAAGTCTGCTGGACCCTCTATTCCGGTCGAAATATTAGGCTTACCTGATACCCCAGCGTCTGGTAGTGAGTTCCTAGTAGTAACGGACGAGAAAAAAGCGCGTGAAGTTGCAGAATTCCGTGCAACACGTGAGCGCGAAAAGCAATTAGAACGTCAGAATAAGATGCGTTTAGAGAGTATGTTTGAGCAAATGGGACAAGAGGATCTGTCATTCTTAAATATTATTTTGAAGACAGATGTAAGAGGATCATTAGAAGCCTTGCTCTCCGCTTTAGAAGAGTTATCAACTGATGAAGTAAAAGTAAAAGTCATTAGCTCAGGTGTCGGGCCAATTTCAGAGTCAGATGTGACACTTGCTGAGTCAAGTGAAGCCGTACTGCTTGGTTTTAATGTTAGAGCAGATAATGCCGCAAAAGCTAAAGCTGATGAATCAGGTATTGATATCCGTTACTATAGTATCATTTATGGGTTAATTGATGATGTCAAAGCGGCTATGAGTGGTATGTTATCTCCAGAACATCGTGAGAAAATATTGGGTATTGCTGAAGTTCGTGAGGTATTCCGCTCGAGCAAGTTCGGTGCCGCTGCGGGCTGTATGGTAGTCGAAGGTACGATATATCGAAACAAGTCAATTCGTGTACTACGCGACAATCAAGTTGCCTTTACTGGGCAGTTGCAATCTCTACGTCGTTACAAAGATGACGTTAACGAAGTAAGAGCAGGTATGGAGTGTGGCCTTGCGGTTCGTGGATATGACGTTGAAGCTGGGGATAAAATCGAGGTATTTGAAATCCAAGAAATACAACGTACTATTTAATATGTATTACACTTAATGATTATTAACATTAAAAAGACCTATCAGGTCATCCTGTTAGGTCTTTTTTATTAGTACTGTTTAGTTATGAAACTTATAATGGTACCTCTCCTAAAAATAAATTAGCAGTGTCAAATTCGCTTAGCCTACTATTGGTAGTTATTACAATCGTTGTCCTTGCTACTTTAATTTCTGGGTTTGGTATGAATTATTCATTTACCAATGCCTTTATTTAATTCAAAATAGAGGTATTTAAGGAATAAAGTCATGAACCAACGCATGCAACGTTTAGGCGACCAAATTCAGCGGGAACTTGCCGTACTTATTCGAGATGACGTAAACGACCCACGTTTGACTGGGTTTATTACTATCTCTAGTGTTAAGGTCAGCTCAGATTTAGGCTATGCTGATGTATATGTTACCGTAATGGAGCCTGAGCTAAATGATGCTATGAGTAAGTATAGCCATGAAGATAGTATCAAAGTGCTAAATAAAGCAGCTGGCTTTTTACGTACAGAGCTTAGCCATCGTTTAAAAACCCGAACAACACCACGGTTAAGATTTCATTATGACGAAGTAACGGCACGTGGCAACTATATGATGAATCTAATCAGTCAAGCCGTGGATAAAACTCAAAGAACCTCTGATGATGAAGAGTTTCAAGAAGCGCCATTAGACTCTAAAGAGTAAGGTTGATGACTGATGACTACAGATAGCTTTCAAGTCCCAGATTTTACTAAATCAGCTATGGCTACCTTAAATCCGAATAAAAAGACTCGGGTTTCAGGGGTTATATTGATTGATAAACCTAAGGGGCTGACCTCTCAGCAAGTGGTCTCAAAAGTCAAATATCTGTTTAAATCGCCCAAGCATGACAGCAAAAAAGCAGGGCACACGGGTACGCTAGACCCTATGGCTACTGGTCTTCTGCCAGTGTGCTTAGGTGAAGCAACCAAGTATAGTCATTATCAACTTGATGCTGATAAATCTTATACAGCAACGGTTAAACTAGGTGTGCAGACTGATACAGGTGATGCAGACGGTAAGATAATTGCGACCAAAGAAGTGCCTAACCTGAATCAAGACAGGCTTGATAATGTGATTGGACAATTTTTAGGTCGTATTGAGCAAACGCCTCCTATGTATTCTGCTTTGAAGAAAAACGGCAAAAAACTATATGAATACGCGCGTGCAGGTATTGAGGTTGAGCGTTCCCCTCGCCCTATAACTATCAAAGAATTAACGATTGAGAGGGGCGAATCGTATGACGAAATTGTGATTACAGTGACGTGTTCTAAAGGCACCTACATTCGGGTATTAGGTGAAGACATCGCAAAGTCGCTTGATACTCTGGGACATTTAACGATCCTTAGGCGGACTGGTGTTGGCCAATTTGATATTGGCTCAGCCATTAGATTAGATGATTTTGAATCTTTAGACTTTTCACAGCGATTCGATCATTTACTGGGTATTGATGGCTGTATTCATGGATTGCCACTGCTGACAGTATCTGAGTTGCAGTATCAACGTCTTCATTTAGGTCAGAGGTTAAACGTGAAAGATGAATTAAGCCCAGAAGTTCAAACTTATTTAGATCAAAATACGGTTGATGGTTTACCCTGTGATATTAGACTGTACACTATCGATGGCGACTTTGTGGGTTTAGGTGAGCTCGAGATAAATGGGCGATTACAACCTAAAAAAATGATTAAACGCCCATAATTTACCTAAAGTGGTTCTCTACAAGTGACTGCCTAATGGTTATCGGCAGATTTTTCAGATCTACTAAATTGACCTATCCAATAAAGTCTCAAGCAAGGGTGTTAGGTACTTACCATTTAATTTGCTATTTTTAACTGAAAATAAGCATACCAGCAATTAAGTAATTTTTATAATCCAGAAATACTTGCAACCAAATCTTCCCACTGTTTTAGTTACTCACCCCTAACATAATTCCACAATCTAATACATTTTATTGCATCTACTGTCTTTAGTTATCAGGATTTTATGAGTAATTTAATAATTGATGAGTCTAATAATAGGTAGTCTACTACTAGACCAAGCAATAAAAACGATATTTATTATCACGTGAGTTTAGGTAAAGAGTAAATAATGATATAGATAATCTGTTAGGAGAAGTTATGGCTAAGAAAATTGCATTCTTATTAAGCACTTATTTCGAACAAGTAGAGTATTCTAAAGTTAAGACTATACTAGAAGATAAAGGATATGACACTATCTTAGTGACCACTAATGACAGCAAGACGGTTCAAGGTATGGAGAGTGACGTTAATAAAGCGGATACCTTTACTGCAGATTTATTTTTGAAAGAAGCAAATGCAGATGATTACGATGCAGTTGTATTACCGGGTGGTACAGTCAATGCAGACACCATTCGTACCGATAAAAGTGCTCAAGACTTCGTCAGAAGCTTTTATGATGCCAATAAAACAGTTGCCGCTATTTGCCATGCTCCATGGCTATTGATTAATTCGGAACTAGTTAAAGGTAAAACGATGACGGCATATCATACTCTGCAAAAAGACATTGAAAATGCGGGTGCTACCTTTGTCGATAAAGAGGTTCAGCAAGATGGAAATTTAATTACCTCTCGTAATCCAGATGATATTGAAGCTTTTGCAGAGGCTATCGACAAAGCACTTAGTTAACTCACTTATTTAAATTTTTACTTTAGAAGGAGCTTATTATGTCAACTTCAGATGATAAGAAGTATCCACAGCAACAACCAGAAGCAGAGCTGACAGCACTAAAAAATCAGGTTGATGGTAATCTTGGTCCCAATAAGGACAAAGACCCTAAAGATGCTGCAGAAGGTTTGGCTGAGAACTTAGAAAAATCTCATTCTAAATAGCTTAAAATTGTTGAACTGTAGAATTTAGCATCAGATCAAGATATGCTCAATTGCTCTGTTGGCTTGGTCGACTTAGAAAGATCAGTTTAACGAACATAATTGTTTGGAGTTCTTTATGTGCAATGATCCAAAAACAACGCCTAAAGGCGAAGCCATTGATAAATCTTTGGATGACCATGAAAATCCTGAGAGTCTAGCAGAAGCAACGACTGCTCCATTAGATGATGACGCTTTGGGTGGTCATGCAAATCAAGGCGGTGTTGAAAAATAGCATTATATTTATCGTCTCATTTCTACATGAAAAACTGCTAACTGTTTGGCAGTTTTTTTGTTATAATGCTCCGCTTACATCGCTATTTTTTTAGGTCATCTCTAGTAATGCAGGGATGTCCCCAATGAAATTAGCGACTTGTATCAATGCATTGCAGGAGAAATCTATGTTAACTAATACCGATCGTCAACAAATCATCGCTCAATACCAACGTGCCCCTGGCGACACAGGTTCACCAGAAGTACAAGTAGCGCTATTAACTGCACGTATCAATGATCTACAACACCATTTTAAAGAACATAAAGCGGATCATCATAGCCGTCGTGGTCTTATCCGTATGGTAAACCAACGTCGTAAACTATTAGATTACTTGAAAAGTAAAGATTTATCACGTTATTCAACGCTTATTAGTGAATTGGGTTTACGTCGATAATCAATATGGTTAAGCATGGCTTTATCATACATAATGCTATCTTTTTCATTAGTCTTATCGCTTGTGTAACAGGCAAATATTTCAAGTTGTTAAAATATGATTAGATGATTACTAAACGGTGTGACTATAGTTCACGCCGTTTTTTTATGCCATTTATGTTTATTGGTTTGGATTGAGTAAACAATCAAAGCAGTTATGAATAGTGTAGTAAAGAATCAGTAATTTAAAAAAATCATGTTAAATAGCGTAAGATATTGGGTAACTTGATAGTAACGAACAACTTTTATCGGTTCTGCATTGGTCAAGTACGGTAAATCCCTGTAAAATAAGTCAATGTCTATGTGAAGATAACTGGCTTCTAACATTTGGGTTGTTCAACTCATCGAAAAATATGATGGTGATATCCTTCAAGCACCCAAACGTTAGGGGCTGACCGTTTACTTTTATGCAAATGCCAGTTATGGCATTTCAAAACGGTATTACCATAGACGGTATTATAGACAATACAATCATTTAGAAAGACCATTCAAATAATAGGAAAAATTAATGTCAATATTTAATACCATTTCAAGAGAATTTCAGTACGGTAATCAGCAAGTTGTTATCGAAACTGGTCGAATTGCAAGACAAGCCAACTCAGTATTGGTACATATGGGTGGCGTAACCGTTCTTGTAGCGGCAGTTGTTAAAGATGATGCCAAAGAAGGTCAAAACTTTTTCCCATTAACGGTTAATTATCAAGAGAAAATGTATGCAGCTGGTAAGATTCCAGGCGGCTATGGTAAGCGTGAAGGCCGCGCTAGCGAGTTTGAAACCTTAACCTCGCGTTTGATTGACCGCCCGATTCGCCCCTTATTTCCAGAAGGCTATGTTAACGAAGTTCAAATCACGGCAACCGTTTTGTCAAGCGATAAGCAGCACTATGCTGACATCGCTGCCATGATTGGTGCGTCGGCTGCTTTGGCTATCTCAAGTGCGCCGTTTAATGGCCCAATTGGTGGTGCTCGTGTTGGTTTTATTGATGGCGAATATGTATTAAATCCATCAATCGAAGAGCTCGGAAAAAGCGATCTTGATTTGATTGTTGCGGGTACTAAATCAGCCGTATTAATGGTTGAGTCAGAAGCCGCTGAACTGTCTGAAGATCAAATGCTAGGCGCTGTGCTTTATGGTCATGAGCAGCAACAAATTGTCATTGATAATATCATTGAGCTTGCTAAAGCTGTTGGTACAGAGAAACGACCCTTTGAAGCACCGCAGTTAGATGCAGAACTAAAAGAAAAAGTAACTGCTCAGTTTGGCGCGCAAATCAGCGAAGCCTATGCCATCAGCGATAAGCAAGAGCGTTACAGTAAGCTGGATGAGATTAAAACTGCTGCGATTGAAGCCCTTGCAGGCGACCCTGATTCTGAAGAATTTAGTGATAATGAGTCATTAATCAAAGCTATTTTAGATGAGCTAAAATACCGCACCGTTCGTGATAACATCTTATCTGGTAAGCCACGTATTGATGGCCGTGATTTAGATACGGTACGTGCGCTTGATATTCAAGTCGGCGTTCTTCCATATACACATGGTTCAGCATTATTTACACGTGGCGAAACTCAGGCTTTAGTAACTGCCACTTTAGGTAACACACGTGACGTGAACCTAATTGATTCACTGGCAGGTAAACTGCAAGATCACTTCATGCTGCACTACAACTTCCCGCATTTCTCAGTGGGCGAGACGGGTCGTGAAAGTGGTCCTAAACGCCGTGAAATTGGTCATGGGCGTCTTGCCCGCCGTGGTGTTCAGGCTATGCTTCCAGACAGCGACCGCTTCCCTTATGTGATGCGTGTGGTATCTGAAATCACTGAATCAAACGGCTCATCTTCTATGGCATCAGTATGTGGTGCTAGCCTTGCCTTGATGGACGCTGGTGTGCCAATGAAAGCGCCTGTTGCAGGTATCGCTATGGGCTTAGTTAAAGAAGGCGATCGTTTTGCGGTATTGTCAGACATTCTAGGCGATGAAGATCACTTAGGCGACATGGACTTTAAAGTAGCGGGCTCAAAAGACGGTATTACTGCCCTGCAAATGGATATCAAAATCGAAGGCATCACGCCAGACATCATGGAAAAAGCCCTAGAGCAAGCTCATGCCGGTCGTATTCATATCCTAAACGCTATGAATGAAGTGTTGCCAGCCAGCCGTAAAGAGATTAATGCGCATGCACCGAACTATGCCGTTATGGAAATCAATGCTGATAAGATTCGTGACGTGATTGGTAAAGGTGGCGCAACCATCCGTCAATTAACCGAAGACACAGGTGCGGTTATCGATATTGATGATAACGGTACAATCCGTATCTTTGGTGAAAACAAAGCCGCCACTAAAGATGCGATTCGCCAGATTGAAGCGTTAACTGCTGAAGTTGAAGTGGGTACCGTTTATGAAGGTACGGTTGCTCGTGTTGTTGATTTTGGTGCATTCGTTACTGTATTACCAGGTACAGATGGCTTAGTGCACATCTCGCAAATCGCTGATGAGCGTGTTGAAAACGTATCTGACTACCTGAAAGAAGGTCAAACTATTAAAGTATTGGTTCAAGACGTTGATAACCGTGGTCGCATCAAATTGACTATGAAGGGTGTTGAGCAAGATGGCACTAATGGCGCAACAGCCTCAGAACCAACTGCTGAATAGTTTGAGCCAATTTAGCTAACTAATAGCTTTAATAAAAATGCTCCCGATTGGGAGCATTTTTTTGTTTCAGGTAGGATATATTAATGATACTTACTCCAAGTTCATCAAAATAATCTACAATAGTGTAAGTAGCTTATGTAACAAGCTACGATTATAGACGATTGCGGTGTATGTCTAGACGCATGCTAATCGTCTAAATACTTATGTATAGGAAGCTTAGTAAAGCGCACAGGATCTTTTTAACCCACTCAACCCTGTGACTAATCCAAGCGCTACTTGATTGATTTGAAGGGTTTTAGGATACCTAACTGTTGTAATCAGCAGTAAATTTTTTACTGTGCACTGCTTTAGATAGTTGTTTTTCGTTTAACTTAATAAGTGAAGCATTGGTGGATGGGTCTATTTAAATGACTCTTTTGTTTCTACGCTTAATTACAATTTACCAGACATCCTTAAAGCTGAATAAAATTTCATAGATAACTTGACTCTTTTTGTTTTGGGTATTTTTCTAATTACCCAATTAGAAAAATACCTAACAAGCTATGAGTTACAACAAGTTGCAAAAAACCTTAGCAGTGCCTATGCTGTAAGGCTTTATGAATTTCTAATTGCATGGCGTTCTGTCGGTAAAACCCCACAAATCAAGCTTGAGAATTTAAGAAATAGACTAGGGGTTCTTGATAATGAATATGAGCGAATGTATGACTTTAAGAGATATGTACTCGATAATGCGATTAAGCAAATAAACGAGCATACAGACATCAAAGCCAGTTACGAGCAACACAAGAAAGGGCGTGTTATTAATGGATTTACATTCAAATTTAAGATGAAAGGCAAGCCTAAAAAATTGCTATAGGGCGAACGTGACCCCAATACTGGCGATATGTTAATGACCGATAAACAGCTGGCTAGGATAGCTACAAGTGAGCAATTTAAGGGGGATTACAACCATCTAATATCGCCCACAAGCGCCATATATAATGACTATACAGGGCAAGCATAAGTTAATCCTTTTGTTAATGAGCTGAAGAAAGACGCTAGCCGATTTAATAAAAGCGCTTTAATGATTATTTGGATTATTAGTCATAAGTTGAAATTTTTATATATGTAGTACATTAATCTCACTAAATAAATCCTAACAAATTATGTATAATAAGTGATATAGTATATTACTAATACTTAAGTGTTTAACAATAAGGATGTTTTTAATATGTTATTTTCAACAACAAGAAACGGAATTGCTTTATTATTTTTAGGGTTATTGTCTACTGCGTCAGTAGCCTCAGAAGTTGATATTGAACCGTTAACAGAAGCAGAAGCCTTGGCTGTAGATGCCAAGTATTATGCAGAATCTTATAGTGTTTCTGAAGAGGAGGCTATACGACGCTTATTGTTGATGACTCAGACTCAGGACTCTATTCAACAATTGAAAGACACATATGGAGAGGATATATCAGGTCTGTATTTTGATAGCACTAAGAGTAATAATGACTTCGGTCTTGAGGTTGAATTGGTTAGTAACAACGTTCCTACCAATAAAGAGATCTACGTAAAACCAAAGAAAGAGAAAAAAGAAAAGAAGGAAAAAGTTAATAGGAAGTTAAGAGATTTAGGTGTGTCTGAAGATTTTGTTTCAAAAGCGGAAAGAAAATTATCTGAAGGGGTGAAAGGTAAGATTAAATTTAAGGCTAATGCCAAAAATAAAAAAACAGTTAGATTGGATAAAATTGAGAAACAGAAAAGTAAGCTGTTTTCAAAAGTTCCTAATCTAGAAATGGTTGCAGATAATGAAAAAACTGGAGCTATTATCTTGTACGTTAAATCTGATGACGGAACTGTAAAAGAAACAGCAAGCAAGATTATTGACTTGCCTATAGAGGTAGAGGTAATCCCTTCAGGTATTGTTTTGACGCATACTAGGGGCGGTTCTAAAATAGTAAATTCAGCTAATCGCTTGCATTGTATGACTGGTTTTGTTGCTGAAGATAGTGCAGGGAATAAAGGGGTTTTGACAGCTGGACACTGTTTGAAAGGCTATTCAAATCTTTCGTATACAGATAAAGATGGCTCTAAATATCCGCTTATTATTGATAGCAAAAATATTGTTTTTGATAGTAGAGGCGATATTGGATTTGTTACAGCTAACCACGCTACTTCAGAAGGTCAGTTTTACGCCGATAATACTTCAACTCCACGAACTCTTACAGGTACAATGAGCAGAGTTAACACTAGAGTCAAAGGCGGAACTGTAACGGGTTCATATATATGTCATCTAGGGCAGATTTCTAAGACAGATTCTACACTGATACAAAGTTGCGGAGAGGTTACCAGCACTAACGGTCAGGGTTCTGATGGGGTGGGAGGAAGTACTTACGTCGTTGTTAGTAATACCAAAAAGGGTGGTGGAACAAAATATGACCCTGCGACTGATGGCGTTGGGACAATGAGATGCATATCAGGTGATAGTGGTGGACCTTGGTTTGCTTACACAATTGGCTATGGTATACAGTCAGGTTGTAGTTGGGTTGATAGATCAACACAAAAACAAGCTTTAACTGTAGTTTATACAAGTCTTGATTATGCAAATTTAGTAGGAGCTACAGTTGTTAAAAAGTAAAATGTTTATTTGTCTGTTTCCGCTAATGATCATGGGTTGCTATTCTTCCAGTCAAAACACTGAGATGGAAAAAAATGAATCCATTAAACCAAATGAATCCATTAAACCAATTAGCCCTCATAAAGTTACTGAACATGGCATAAATATACTAAGATTTGAAGTTAATAAAAGTTCAGTTTTCTCTAGTGCTAGGTACTGGGGAGTTTTAAAAATAAAAAATAATTGCCTTATCTTGGATAGCGGCAAAGATGGCGAATGGGCATTGGTTTTCCCCTTAGATGAGAGTAAAAAAACGAATAATATTTTTTGGAACAATGATTTAAAAGCATTGAATTTTGAGGGTGAGTTCTTTGAACTAGGACAGAGTTTGGACTTAGGGGGAGGACCTATTAACCCTAGTTACATCTTAGGTGATAAGCATAATTGTGTTGAAGGAGATAGGGCTTTATTGATACATAGTATATCTTTAGCGAAATAATTTAAAGTGGAGTTTCAGCTATGATTAAGCAGTTCTTTTTATCCGCTTTTGGCTGAAACTTCAGGCTAAAAACTTGAAGATATCAGTCTTTGAGGTCAAGGACGCAATAATCTTTAGCATAGCCATCACACCGTTTAGTCATTATCCTGCTACTACAAATAATGAACTTTTCGGACATTGAGGGATATACTGAACTTTGGTAAGTGCAGGTTCACTTCTTGCCTAACTAAGTCTTTATTCCATTGTTTGATCTTATCAACGCTCAACTCATTCACTAATTGCTGCATGGCGGCTTTGTCTTTAGCTTTGGGCAATACTATGAGCATGGACAAGTCGTCCCCTTTATAAGGCAATTGCACGACCTGTACTTGTTTGTCTTCGCTATAGCCAAAGTCCGCCTGTGTATGCATCATCTTGATAGGGGAGCTTGTACCAGTATAATTATAAAAAGGCTGCTCACTAGTGCTTTGAACCGTAAAAGGCATTTTCCAATCGCCCTTAAAATAGACGGCGTTGGTTAACACGGCGACCGTAATTTTTTTAATACTGCCTTTTGGTAGTAATTCAGGGATCAGCTGGTTGGTATGCTGTGCGATTTTTTTATTAATGATGAGGCACGACGGCTCAGGATTATATCCAAAATCAAGAGTGGTCACTTGACCACCGTAATAACGTTGTACGGTGTCGACTTAGGACTTAGTAAGTGTTAGCTCTTGCTCCATCCACAGATCTTTGACCGTCGTAAGGGTGTAGTCAGGACTAGGTTTGTTAAATTGATTGTAAAGCGCGGCACTATTGGGGTTAAGGATATCCATTGAGGGGTAATGAAAGGTCTCTTTAATTTGCTGCTTGGTCTCTCCCTCGGCTGCGGCATAGAGCATTGCCATCGCAGAAGACAAGCTATAGGGTGAGAAAAACACGTTCTTATTTACTTGGTCAGGTTGCTTACCTATCTGCTGATATAGATTAATAGCGAATTTATTATTGGCACTAACCACTTGAGAGATACCATCTGCTGTCGCAGCAGAGTCGTCAGCAGCGACATAATCCTTATCAGTCTTTGGGGGCGAAGCGTTCACAGTCTTGCTTACTATAGGTTTATTATCTACCTCCAGCGTCGGCTGGCTATTAGTAAGACCGCTATTACAACCACTTATGGCGATTAAGCTGCCCAAAGCAAACATACCCATAATAAGCTGACTCGTAGACTTTTTATAAACGTATTGGTTATTACCTTTCACGATTTTGTATCCTTTCAAAACTCGAATGATGTTCTAATTATATACAAGGGTTTGGATTAATCTAGTAAATATATACTATTGCTAGTTGGCGCATCTCTATGTGCATAATAGAGTTAAGCAACTCACTAAGAATTGGAATATATCCATTTCATGTTGAGAGGTACATAGCTATGTAAACGAATCTGTTATACATAATTCATAATACTGATAACAGTAGCTTATAGCCGAACAGTCTAGTGCTGACTAAAAACTTGACTATTCGGTCGTAGCCAAAAGGTATCGACAGCTTTACTCACTAAGCTAGTTTCAGTGTGTTTAGTTGAGTACATACTATGAGCTTTTGGATCATTGTCTTTATTCACCCTAAGCAATATTATGGAAAAAATATCTATTGTCGTTGAACTTCACGATTAAAGTAATTCCAAACTTAAATGTATCGCATTGACGACACGTGTCATCTCTAAGCTGGCTAATTAGACCTACTATGAGAATTAGGATAATAAAAGTGAACAAAATAATATTTTTAGCAGTAACGAGTCTAGTTTTAAATGGCTGCAGTCAAACTGTTAATACGCAGCTACCAAATCCTAACGTCGTCGAATCGCCAAAAGTCAATTCAAAGCCAGTGACGACCAAAGCCATTGATTGGTCAAAAATTGATAAACCATATACTCATATCGTTGATAATTTTCCTAAGAAAGTGACACAACGCTATCAAATTGATGACGTCATAATAAAATCTTTTATGTCAGACTCTAAAGTTAGTAAGGCGCAAGCGATGAGGATTTTGGCAATGCAAGGCGGGGTTCAAGACGAGGGTGTATTGCAAGGTTTGTTTGCTCAACTGGGTGACGATCTGGTTGCAGCAAGCTGGGGATTTGTAACACCTGACCAAAAAGGTATTAGAGAAGCTGATAAACCCGTAAGTGATGAAGAAGCTGTTAGAGACTATCGTTTGTTTATTATGGTAAAACCTAATGTGAAGGCAGAAATTCATCATTATGTATTTACCAGTAGTGATGCTAAGGATTTTAGCCTTCCAATTCAAATCTTGCCGACAAATAACCGCTCAGCGGATGAATCAGTGGCTATTTATGGTGATCAAAAAGTATTTGAAAAGATTACCCTCTTGATTCGAAATAAGTACCGTGGTGAAATACAATCAATTGGCTATATGCCTGACAATCAAATGACAAATGTGACGATTTATTTTCCAGATGGCAACCCTAGCCAATCTACTTTAGATAAACTTGAGGCTGAATTAGAATCATTAACTAGCTTAGATATATTGATTGATACAACGTCTAGTAGAAACATTTTACTTTAACCTAGCTTGCTCAAAACTAACCCCTTTCGGACCTAACCTATAATTGCCGCTTAAGAAATATTGCCGCCTGCAGTCAGTGCCGTACGCTCAAGCTTGAGATATTTTAGTCAGACAACTAGCGGGATTTTTCTAAGTATCTTCTAGCAGAACCTTTCAAGTACAAGCGCTACCTATAACTGGGTTATAGACCACTTAAAATAGACTGATATATTGGGAATAATCACAATAGACATAATGCATTCGAACATGATAGGCTAAATTAGAAGTCCACTATCTTTTTCAATAGCAAGTGAACTTGTCAATTTAAGAATAGACGGTCATTTGATTGGGAATATCCATATATGGACTAGAGATGTGCGTTGCTCTTGTGCGAGGGACGAGCACCGAGTAACGCTATGCAAAGTAGACTACCCATGACTCGCATATTTCTCACTTTTGGAAATGCTCCGATAATGAGGCTAAGCTTTTGCTTTTTCATTTTTAGCTTCTATAAAAGTTTAATCCATAAAAAAAAGGGCTTAACGCCCTTTTTTATTTTTACAGTCAAAAATCTACTCAAAAAAACTTTACCGTACCCTGCGTGCCAGTACTCATCGCATCATTGGCTAATGCATTTTTCTCTTTGATTTCTTCGGGGTCTGGTCGGCGCTCGCTGTGCCCGCATTTGGTACACTCAATGTATTCGTCCTCGATAGGCTCATATATACGAACCTGCACCACCGTATCCATCTCGTCACATTTTGGACACTTAACGCCAGCTAAAAACTGGCGTTTTGGGCGTTTAGATTCATAACGCATCTTAGGCTACCTCGTTATCACTTTCATTATCGAAGCCATCTGCAAAGCCACTGTGACGCAGCAGAGCATCTATCGTTGCGGCACGACCTCTGAAATTTTCAAAATTGGTTTTAGCCGGTAAGCTACCACCGACTTCTAGGATGCTCTCCCTAAATGCTTTGCCTATGGTAGGGTTAAATACGCCCTCTTCCTCAAACCGACTAAAAGCGTCAGAGGACAGTAGTTCAGCCCATTTGTATGAATAGTATCCTGCCGCATAACCACCTGCAAAAATGTGGCTAAAGCCATTAGCAAACCGGTTGTAATCTGGGGTATCAGTAATGGCGACATCATCACGAACCCTATCAAGGGTAGCTAAAATGCCTTGATAGTCAGGGGAGGGCGCTTGAGCATGTAACAGTAAATCAAATAGGGCGAACTCAATTTGGCGAAGCGTCTGCATACCGCTTTGGAAGTTCTTGGCAGCAAGTAGGGCGTCTAGTTTGTCTTTTGGTAAAGGCTCGCCAGTGTCAACATGAGCACTGATTAGGTTAATGCCTTCAGGGTCCCATGCCCAATTCTCTAAAAACTGGCTGGGTAACTCTACTGCATCCCACTCTACACCATTAACCCCCGCGACATCGCTAATATCAACTTGAGTGAGCAGGTGATGGAGACCATGTCCAAATTCATGGAATAGGGTCAGAACTTCGTTATGGGTCAATAGGCTCGGTTTATCGGCGTGTGCAGGGGTAAAGTTACCTACCATAAAACAGACAGGGAGTTGGCTGTACGCCTTTGTTGTAGAAGCTGAACTGCTAGTTAAGCTGCTATTAATTTTGTAGCGAGGTTGAAAGCCACTCATCCAAGCGCCACCTCGTTTGCCTTGACGAGCATACAAGTCAAAATAGAAACCACCTATTAAGCTGTTATCTGCATCGAATAGCTGATAGAAACGCACATCATCGTGCCACACAGATACGGTACCTGTTTTTTCGACTGCTTTAATAGCAAATAGTTTATTGACAATGGTAAACAGTCCATCGATAACTTTAGGCAGGGGGAAATAAGGGCGGATCTCTTCTTGCGATAGTTTAAATTTAGCCTGTTTTACTTTTTCAGCTAAATAGGCGGTATCCCAAGGTTGCACGTCATCAGCGTCAATGCCGTGTTTACTGGCTTCTTGTTGCAGTTGTTTAAAGTCTTGCGTTGCCACAGGCTTAGCTTTAGCGGCTAGATTTCGTAAGAAGGTTTCTACTTCAGGCACGCTATCGGCCATTTTTTTAGATAATGACATGTCAGCGTAGTTCTCAAAGCCAAGCAATTCTGCTTTTTGAGCCCGCAAAGCCAATATTTCTGCCATTACCTTACTATTGTCTAACGATTCATCTTTACTGTTTTTATGACGGTCAAATTCAGAGGCACGGGTCACATATCCTTTGTATAGTGTTTCACGTAACTTGCGATCATCGGCATGAGTCATGACTGCCAAATATACAGGGATATCAAGCGTAGCCACATAATAAGGCGTAGGCAAATTCCCATTTAGTTTGGTTTTGTACTGCTCCCCAGCCGATGCCAACATGGCTAGTCCTGTTTCAGTAATCCCCGCCAGTTGAGACTCTGTTAAGGGTAGAGTAAAAGCTTGGGTAGCATCTAAAATATTGTCTGAGAACTTTGCAGATAAGGTGGATAGTTTGCTTTGAATATTTGCATAGATATCTTGTTTTTGCGCAGGCAGGGCAACGCCTGACAACTCAAAACTTTGAATAGCGAGCTGAGTTGCGCGCTGGCGTGCTGGGTTTAAGGTCTCAAAAAACTCAGGGTCATCTTTAATGAGTTGATAACGTTTAAACAGTGGCTTGTGCTGACCAACTCGAGTGCTATAGGCTGAAATAAGAGGCAGTAGCTCATGATGGGCGTGGCGAATGTCATCATTACTCATAACACTGTTAAGATGCGAGACGATCCCCCAGTTTCGGTCTAAATCTAGGTTGATATGTTCAAAATGGCCGACGTCGGTTAACGCTTGCTTAGCAGTTAACGACGCATTACCCATGCTTTTATCAAGCTCTTCAAGGGTATCCAAAAACTGATTGCCTTTATCAATGGCATCTCGCACTTTGGTATTAAGCGCATCAGGTGCGGCTTTTGAGAAGTCGACAAGATGGAGATTAGCATCGCTATTGGAAATGATTTGATTGTTTTGCATAGTTCGTTCCACAGAAATTGTAACCATTAGTTTTATAGAAATAATAATTTTGGTTACTTATATTTATTGAGTCACTATCTTTAGAATACAAGGGTTACATAATCAGAACAAGAACAGATAGGGGTTCAAAGTTATTTACAAAGCTTACCTAGTTGGCATAGAGCTAGCTTGATAAGCTTAAAAATTAGAAAATGTCTAAATGAATAACAATAAGTATTAATTACGAGAAGTATTAATTACAACAAAAGGTAAAAAAGTAGTTTAGCCCATTTAAATGTAATTGTAGGACTTGAGGGCACGCCCTAATACACGCCCTAATAAAAGTGACAAATAACTATTAACTCAAATTAAATCATAAACTCTCATTACATTACTCAATAGGAGATTCTCTATGAAGGCAACACTTAAAAGTCTACGTGACGTAACTGCTAAGCCAGCGGTCAGTATTTTTGTTAAAACGCACCGTGAACATCCTGCCAACGAGCAGGATCACATTGCCTTAAAAAATCAATTAAAAGTGGCAGAGGAGCGTATTACCAATGAATACGATAAGCGCACTGCTACTGCAATATTGGATAAAATTCATGAAAAAACGGATGAGTTAGACCATAACTATAACTTAGATACTTTGGCGATTTTTGCGCACGAAGACGATGTACAAGTCATACGTATGCCACTTGATACAGACGAACGTGTCATAGTCGATACGCACTTTGCAACCCGTGACTTAATTCGTGATATGGCCAGTGCCGTTCATTTTTATGCGGTCGTCATTACCCGTGAACACGCTCGTTTAATTGAAGCATCAAATGACCGTGTTGTGCTTGAGTTTGATAAAAATGATGATGCTCAAAACCATATGCAAAACATCCCTTTCCCAATTGAAAATACGACCTTGCACACCTCTAGTGGAGCGGCCCGCTCTAATGCTTCCAATGAAGACAACTATTTAAAGGAGTTTTTAAATCGGGTAGACAAGAGTGTACAAGAGCTCTGGGGTGATCATAAGATGCCTTTGGTAATCGTTGGTGACGCTCGTAATATTAGCTTCTACAAAGACGTGTGTGATCGTCCTGAAAATATTATTGCCACTGTCGATAATATCTCTGATTTAGAAACTGGCTCCGCCCAACATATTATTGATGGGGTGCAGGAAGCTATTGAAGAATATCGTGCCAATCTTCATAAAGACGCACTAGGGCGGATTGAACAGGCTAGAGGTGCTGATTTGGTTCGTACGGATTTACAAGACGTGTATCAATCGGCATTCCAAGGAGCGGGCGAGACGTTATACGTACGTCAAGGGTATATTCAGCCTGCTAAGATTGATGCAAAAGCTCAAACGCTTGAGTTAGCAGATGATCCAGCCGTAGAAGGTGTTAGCGATGATGCGGTGGGCGACATTATTGAGTTGGTTATTCACAATGGTGGTGAAGTTGTTTTCCTACCGGAAGACACTATGGGTCAAGACCTGCCCGTGGCGCTAGTTACTCGCTACTAATTAGCCTTTAAAAATTAGCCTTTAAAATTTAGCCATAAAGCTTGAGACGAGCATCCTTTTAAAATACCTGCATGCGGGTCAAATGATATCTTTCTCACTCGCTGATGTTATAAAAACACTGGTAACGGTACCAGTGTTTTTTATTGTAATATAATTGTCCTATAATTTCTTATGCATAGGTTTATTGCGATAACCAATCAATTATAGTCGTAGGCAAACTAAAGAGCTACAGCGTTAACCTCACTAAGCCTACTAGAGTAGTACTTGCGCTCGGTTGCCTTGTATCTCATTTAGTTGCCTATGACTATACCTCTATTAATTAAGTGCGCATAGAATGACAAAAATAAATAGTATTACTGTGACTACCTACAATATACATAAAGGCATGTCACCGCTTAATCGTCAAGTGGTAACTAAAAGAATTGGCATGGCATTAAAAGGTATTAACCCTGACATACTCTGTTTGCAGGAGGTGCAAGGGCAAAATCTAAAGCGAATGGTTAAGTACAATGAGTACCCTGATCAATCGCAGCATGAATGGTTTGGTGAGTTTTTGGACTGTGAGCACAGTTATGGTAAAAACTCTGAGTATAATAATGGCCATCATGGTAATGCCGTTTTAAGCCGTCATCCTTTAGATCCAAAGCATAACGTCAATATTACGGTAAATAATCTAGAAAAACGGGGGGTGTTACATTGTGAAATCTTGCCTGCGGGATGGGAGGTGCCTATTGTGGTATTGTGTGCTCATCTTAATCTTTTAGAAGGTGGTAGGGAGAAACAATATGATGCGATCACAAAATATGTAAATGAAACAATTAATCAAAATCAACCCCTCATATTTGCCGGTGATTTTAACGATTGGAAAAAAAACTCATGCAAAAAAATGGCAAATGAGTTGAATATGACAGAAGCCTTTTTGGAGATACATAATAAATTATTACCCACATTTCCCGCCCGCATCCCTATGCTATCCTTAGATCGTATTTATGTGCGTAACTTGACTGTCAAACGAGCATGGGTACATAAAGGTAAACCATGGTCTGAACTATCGGATCATCTACCAATTAGTGCAGAAATTACCCTTGATTGATAAAAAGTTGTATAGAATTGTTATATTAGAACTATTGATAGCGACCTTAGAGTAAGCGATAAAACTCTTTTTGACGCTACTAGATTGAAGAAGATCCATTTAAAAGGACTAAATTAGAGACTCTTCGCCGGCACTTAATTGAAGCAGTGCCTAAAAATGGTAACTAACAGTGACATATGTCAATTCTATATCGCTCCTATTGTTCATGACAGACTATCTCTTATCACTCTGATCATGCTATGTTAATTATGCTGTTTGACTCAACATCTTAAATATAGTCATTAAAATCAATAAGGTCTATAGAGGCGAATAATAATGTGGGATGATAGATATAGTAAAGAAGAATATGTTTATGGTACTAAGGCTAATGATTTTTTGATTGAACAATACAAGCGCATACCTGCACATGGGCGTGTACTTTGCATGGCAGAAGGGGAAGGTAGAAATGCCGTCTTTCTTTCTGAACGAGGATTTGAGGTAATGGCAATCGACTTATCACAAGTTGGGCTTGATAAGGCGCAAAAACTGGCCAGTGAAAGAGGCGTCAGCATTACCACTCAAGTGGCAGATCTTGCGGAGTATGATTTGGGCAAGGATAAATGGGATGGGATCGTGTCTATTTGGGCGCACATGCCAGAGGTACTACGCCAAGGCTTGCATACCAGAGTTAGTAAGGCATTAAAGTCAGAGGGTATTTTTATATTAGAAGCCTATACGCCAGAACAGCTCAAGTCAGAAGGTGTAGGTGGACCATCAGCGAACCAAATTGACAAGTTTATGTCGTTAGAAAAATTAAAAAATGAGCTTAAGGATTTACATATGGTGATCGGTCAAGAAATACAGCGTGAGATCGACGAAGGTAAAGGCCACAGGGGATTAAGTGCTGTGGTACAGTTTGTAGGCGTTAAGCCATAAGGTATTTAATCATAAAATTTATGCACAATAAGCTATTTAATTATTTATAAGCTATTAAGTTAAACAACAAGCTATAGTCGTTTACCTTGTAAATCGGTACGGTGTTAACCTCGTTTAGTTTACAAGTGTCGTACCTTTACTTGGTTACCTTGTATCGATTTTAAAGCTCTTTATCTATTTAAAGAGATTATCTATTTAAAGAGGCTATCTATTTAAAGAGGATATCTATTTAAAGAAACTATCTATTTAAAGAAACTATCTATATAGAGATTATCTATTTAAAGAGACTATCTACAAAAAATAAAACCGCAGACAGAGGCTGCGGTTTACTATGTACTTTTCTAACTGATCCAATCAGCTATTGAATGATTATACAAGGCTGATTAACTGCATCAGTTATACATTGTCATCGATGACGAAGCTAACAATCATAACGACATGAAAAGTACTGATATTACCATCACTAATACCTACTTTCTGCTCTTTAACCCAAGCACCTTGTACATTCTTAACTGTTTTTGAAACTTGAGCTACACCCTTTTGGATAGCATCTTCAAAACTTTTCGTTGACGTACTGCTTACTTCAATATTTTTTGCAACTGTCATAATTATATCCTTATTATTTATCACGCTAATTAAGCTATTAAACTTAGTCGTATATACACTAGTTAGATAGTATGAAAGTTATTTATTCCATTACCTTCAAATTATCTTTAATAACTCTATCAAATAAGATAGACCTATACCGTTAACTTTAGTCAATAGATGTTACGCTAAGCAAAGGTTTGTAAAGCAAGCCCGGTATAGTTTAACTAATAGGGTATTAGTAGGGAATAAAGAGCTTAATAGTCTGTAAACTGTTACGCTTTTTATTCCAAATTTGTCAATGCTTTAATCTTTAATAAAGCACAAAGTGTTTGTATTGGGCTGCTCTTCCGGCGTTTTAGATCTATTTAAACAAATTTCACATTAAAAAAATGCATTGTATGGGGATAAAAAAAGAGTTGCACAGTTTCCTGTACAACCCTTATCGTCTGCCGAAAAGTTAAATGAGTAGTGCCAAACCTTCTGAGCATTTACCATTCAACCATTTAACCTACTACTAACTGTCGGTTTTTGGCTTACTCTTGCCTCTACTGCGTGAACTACGACGGCGTGAGGGCTTCTTGTCTCCACCCTCTTTGGTAGCGGCCTTAGTAGGTTTAGAAGAGGTTTTCTTACTTTGATTCATAGCACTTGCTTTAATCTTAGCCACTAGCTCAAAGTCAATTTGCAATAAGTCCATATTCACACCAGCGACCTTAACGCGCACAAGATCGCCTAAGCCAAATAAGTTGCCTTTATCTTTACCAATGAGCTGCTGTTGCTTTTCATCATAGACGAAGTAGTCTTGGCCAACATTAGAGATGTGTACAAGGCCATCAATAAACAAATCAGTCAGGGTAATAAACAGTCCAAAACTGGTTACCGTGGTAACAACGCCGTCAAACTCATCGCCCACATGATCTTTCATGTAATGGCATTTGAGCCAGCCTTCAACAAAGCGAGAGGCTTTTTCGGCACGGCGCTCGGTGTCTGAGGTTTGCTGACCGGCTTCTTCTAACGAGAAGTCCATATTTGGCTGCTTCGCGCCCGTGACTTTTGCTTTAATTGCACGATGCAACATGAGGTCAGGATAACGACGAATTGGCGAGGTAAAGTGAGAATATTCATCGTAGGCAAGGCCAAAGTGACCAATATTATCAGGCGCATAGTTGGCCTGCATCATAGAGCGTAATAGCATACTGTGAATACTTACCGCATCTGGACGTTCTTTGGTTGCTTCGATAATACGTTTATAGTCCGCTTGAGTAGGGCTTTCTTCTGGGAACCCAATGCCAAAGTTTTTGGCGTATTCATGGACTACTCGTGATTTTTCATCACTTGGCTTATCGTGGTTACGATACAATACCGGCAGTTCATTTTTTAATGCGAAGTTTGCTGCTGATGTATTAGCCAGTAACATAAGCTCTTCGATCAACTTATGGGAGTCGCCACGAGTACGGGGAACAATTGCGTCTATGCCCCCCTCTTCATTAAATTTAATATAAGTTTCAGGCGTTTCAAATTCCATTGCATGACGCTGTTCACGCTTTTGAACCAGTACTTTATATAGCTGATGCATGATATCAATAGATTTTTTAACGTCTTTATTACTGGTTAATGAGTCAGGCACATTTTGTAACTCATTATCAAAATATGCATTTACTTGATTGTAAGTCAAACGGGCTTGTGAGTGCATTACAGAAGGGTAGAATTCATACCCTGTCACATTGCCGGCACGAGACAGCTTAATATCCGCTACCATACATAAGCGGTCAACCCCTGGGTTTAGTGAGCACAGTCCATTAGACAATACTTCTGGCAGCATAGGCACAACATGATGTGGGAAATAAACCGATGTGCCACGTTCAAAGGCTTCATGATCAAGCGCAGAATTTGGGGTCACATAGTGGCTAACATCAGCAATGGCGACGACCACACGGTAGTTGCCACCAGAGCGCTTCTCAGCATACACGGCATCGTCAAAGTCTCGTGAATCCTCTCCATCGATAGTGACCATGGGTAAGTGACGAATATCTTTGCGACCTTTTATCTCTTTTTCAGAAGGTTCGGAATAACTGTTGGCCTGCTTTAATACTTTGCTACTAAATTCGTGCGGAATATCATAGTTAAGTAGGGTCGTTTCAATGATAACTTCGCGATCATTTTCATCATCCATGACTTCAACAATTTTGCCCGTAGCAAATTCGTGCTGATTAGGCCAGTCAATAATGTCAACCTTAACAGGCACGCCAGGTTTTGCTTTTAAAGCCGCAACATTCTCCTCAGTAACCGTAATAGGCTGATGGTTATTAGGGCTGGACAGAGTAACGGTGAACCCCTCATCGTCTTTTTCAAGTCTGCCAATAAACTGTGCTTGTGAACGCTCAGTTACCTCGAGAATACGACCTTCGGTACGACCACGATGATCTGTTGAAGTTGCTATGGCATCGACAACATCACCATTAAATACCCAGCGCATTTGCTTTTCATGTAAAAACAAATCTGGCATGTCATCTAGCACCACAAAACCAAAGCCTTTAGCATGTGCTGACACTGTTCCAGAAACAACATCTTGCTTAGTCACTGCACGATATTTGACGGGATTGCCGTCACGATTTATTTGGCCATCGCGTGTCATGGCTTTTAGTCGGTTACCTAGGGCATCAAATTGGTCGGTATTATTGATACCAAAACTTTCGGCTAATTGTTTATGAGTCAACTCGCCCTTATCAACCAAGGTCTGTAAGATAAGCAGACGGCTTGGAATGGGGTTGTCATAATTCTGTGCTTCTTGTTGTGCGTTTGGATCGTTCCAGGTCATAGAATACCGTTTCTTTTTTATTAGATTAATTTAAATAATATAAGTGTGATGTAAACTTAGGGGTACACTCTTAATGTCTGTTCGTATACGACTAACTTAATGGTTAATAGCTAATATGGAAGTGCCATACTTTAGCTTGTCTCATTATTGTGCGGATAAAATACAAGTTAGCAATCTGGATTAAAGCGGTCGCGTATCAGAAATGTAGATGGCGATTTGATAGTGATGCTAATATATAATCGTATCTTACCATAAATCATTGGGTAATAAGTATGACCCAATAAGGAGGTAACTGGTATCAAAGGTCACAAAATGACTCTTAATGATTGTTAAATAAGCGTTCGCCTGAGAACATATTGTTTCTGTTAGCCCTAGTTTGACATATTTCTATGCCAAAGAGCCTTATCAAATGATAAGGCTCTTTGCATCAAAAAAACAACAGCTAAACCACGTGTTTTTATTGTTATTTACTTTTCTCTTCTAAGTATTTACCAATTTGGTCTTTTAACGCAAGCTTACGGCGTTTCATTTCTTCAATTTCATCTTCACGGCTGACTGATTTAACCACGTCATTTTCTAGTTTATCAATCTCTGTATCAAGCTCATTATGCGCATCAAACATCTTTTGAAAGTGAGCATCTGATTGTTTTAGCTCAGTAATTAGGTCGCGGTGTTCGTGGAACATATCAGTATCCTTATTGGTTCAGTTGAATAAGTGTCATAGGAGTCTAGCGCAAAAAGTAGTGACTGCCATAATCCTATTAGACCAGTGAGAAAATTATCTCCTAGTCAAATTGTAACCAAAATTAGTGAGATTGACCATGCTTGAATGAACTAAATTTGTGACATCAGATTATAGGGTTATTGAAACCCTATAAAAACTACTGATTAAATGCTATATCAATAGTGGAGTATAAAAACAAATTAATGGATTTATAAAACATCATGAAAAATTAATATTGTTCAGTTTTATAAAACTGAGTCTTTGAGTTTCTCAGATTGTAGTTTACAGTTGGAGTTACGATAATAAAGCTATCTATTATATAGTGCATTAAATGATCATTTTTATAATCAAATTATTCTTATAAGAGGATTTAAATATGTTAGACCAAAGTTTATTAGATGCGGTTAAAAGCTACAGTGACAACATGACTCGTCCAATCAGTTTTGTCATTGGTAGTGCCAATGATGATAGCAACCATGAAAAACGTGCCGAATTGGTTGACTTTCTAACTCAAATTGCAGGCACAACTGATAAAATTAATTTTGATGTGAGCAATACAGATGACCGCTTACCTAGCCCAATCAGCTTCAAGATTACAACCGAAGGCGATGATGTTGATAATGAAACGGGTATCGTATTTAGTGGTATTCCAGGCGGTCATGAGTTTACATCGCTAATCTTAGCGATCCTGCAAGCCGGTGGACATACGTTAAAGCTTGATGACAGCATTCAGAAAATGGTTAAACGTATTGGTCAGCCATTACAGTTCCAAACTTACGTATCATTATCTTGCCATAACTGTCCCGATGTGGTGCAGGCATTAAACCAGTTTGCGCTGCTTAATGACGGTATCAGCAATGAGATGATCGATGGCGGCTTATTCCAAGAGCAAGTCGAAGCCAACAACATTCAAGGCGTACCAGCCGTATTTTTGAATGGCAAACCTTTCTTAAATGGTAAAGTGGATACGGCTCGCATTATCGATAAGCTGCAAGCAGAATACCCAGATTTATTAAATGCGGCGAGTGCCGATGACCAAGAGCAGTTAGAGCGTCAAGATGTTACCGTTATTGGCGGTGGTCCAGCAGGCGTGGCATCAGCGATTTATAGCGCCCGTAAAGGTTTAAAAGTCACTATCATTGCTGATCGTATCGGTGGACAGGTGAAAGATACCCAAGCAATTGAAAATTTAATCTCTGTACCATTAACCACGGGTAACGAGCTGTCAGCTAACTTTGAAAAACACCTTAAAGAGTACGACATTAACATCAAAGAGCACGTCAGTGTTAAAGAGCTGTCAGAAACTGAAGATGAAAACTACACCATTCATCTGAATACCGGTGAGCAGTTTGATACTCGCAGTATCATCATCGCAACGGGTGCGCAGTGGCGTAAGTTGAACGTCCCTGGTGAAGAAGAAAATATCGGTAGCGGTGTTGCGTATTGTCCACACTGTGATGGCCCATTCTTTAAAGGTAAAGACATCGCGGTTATCGGTGGCGGTAACTCAGGTATCGAGGCGGCATTAGACTTAGCAGGTATCGTGAAAAACGTTACCGTATTTGAGTTTGCTGACAGCTTAAAAGCGGATCAAGTATTGATTAACAAAGCCAAAGAGACTAAAAATATCAACATCATTACCTCAGCGGCTACCAAAGAAATTAAAGCAGCTGACGGTAAAGTAACATCCATTGTGTATGAAGACCGTACATGTGGCGAAACCAAAGAACAAGACTTGTCAGCGGTGTTTGTGCAAATTGGTCTGGTACCAAACTCTGAGTTTGTTAAAGGGTTTGTCGATGTTAACCGCTTTGGCGAAATCGAAATCGATGAAGCTTGCCGAACAGATCGTAAAGGTATCTTTGCGGCGGGCGACGTGACTACCGTACCGTTTAAGCAAATCAATATTGCAATGGGCGAGGGTAGTAAAGCGGCGTTATCCGCATTTGAATACCTTGTCATGCAATAAGCGGCAGTTATACTTATTTATGACTCCCTACAGAGTGGGTAGCGTGTAGCGAAGCTCTACCCACTCTGTTTGTATAAAAAGTCTAGTGTTAAGCTAAAAACCACCGTAGCGGTAAGCTTTGGTGGTTTTTTATTGTGTAAAAAAAGCTTGATAAAACGTTATAAAATCTACTGACGATATTTGAATATATACCTATTCCAAATTTTGTTATAATCTCCAACTTTGTTTTTGCTTAACAAACGTAGCAATCATAAAGTTGGCTTAATAAGCAATGATGAGTAATTGATTGATAAGGTATTATGAGTTTTAGGTTACTTAATTAAGTGCTGACTATAAAAGGTATTTAAAGACCTATATTAGATGTATATTAATTTACCTTCCTGACTCTTTCATAAAATCGTTTAGATGATTCAGGACTTATTTTAAAAAGGAAGGAGCGTAACGATGGAATTAATTCAAGCATTTTTCTCCAAAGTAGGTGATTTAACGTGGGGCTGGTCGCTTGTTCCAATGCTGATTATTTTCGGACTATTATTTACCATTGTCGGAAATTTTGCCCAGTTTAGATACTTTAAACGCATGTTTTCGGTTTTTCGTAATGAAGAAATTGGCGACGATGGCATTAGTGCTCGTCAGGCGTTGCTAGTCTCTATTGGCGGACGTGTGGGTGGGGGTAACATTGCTGGTGTTGCGGTTGCTATTTCACTAGGTGGCCCAGGTGCTGTATTTTGGATGTGGGTTGTTGCCTTAGTGGGGATGATGACCAGTATTGTCGAGTGTAGTTTAGCGCAGTTATATAAGCGCAAAGATCACGAAGGTAACTTTCGCGGTGGCCCTGCAACCTATATTCTGCATGGGTTAGGCAAAGACTATAAATGGCTTGCGGTCATTTATGCTATCTCCTTATTATTATCTTTCTCGGTTGGTTTTATTGCTTTCCAAGGTAACACTGTAGCGGGATCTGCATTAGAGAGCTTTGGTATCGAGCGTTGGATTTCTGGTCTTGTATTAGTCGCTGCTGGTGGGTTTATTGTTTTTGGTGGTATTAAGCGTATTGCCAAAGCTGCCGATATTGTTATTCCTATCATGGCCTTAATTTACTTGGCTATGGCCGTTATTATTATTGTACTTAATATCACAGAACTACCCAACCTCATAGTCATGATTGTGAAAAATGCCTTTGGGTTTGAATCTGTCGTTGGCGGTGGTATTGGTGTGGCAATCGAGCAGGGCATGAAGCGTGGCTTATTCTCAAACGAAGCAGGTTTAGGTTCGGCGCCAAACATCGCTGCCACCGCTTACGCCACGCACCCTGTTAGCCAAGGTATCTCGCAATCTTTATCTGTATTTATAGATACAATATTAGTATGTAGTGCCACAGCATTTATGATTTTGTTAAGCGGTGTCTATCAGCCGGGTGTGGAGGTTGATGGTATCGTGCTGGCTCAGCAAGCCTTATCGAGCGAGCTTGGAGATTGGTCGCAATATATTCTGACTATCTCATTATTATTATTTGCGTTAAGCTCCATCATGTATAATTATTATATGGGCGAAAACGCAATCAACTTCCTTGTTAAAAAGAATATCAAAACAGCTACTTTTCTCCTACGTGTGGTGGTGGTTATAATATTATTCGTTGGAGCAGCGGCGCCAACGGCTACATCGGTATTCTTCTTTGCTGATCCACTAATGGGTGTACTGGCGCTAGCAAACTTATTGGCACTGATTATGTTGTTCCCACGTGCTAAACGCTTGCTTGATGACTTTGCCGGTCAGCTAAAAGCAGGTGTTAAAGTGCCGTTATTTGATGCTCAAGAGTATGAAAAATTAGATATTGATTTAAGTGCTTGGGGTAAAAAAGCGGTACAAGAAGCGAAAGCTATGAAAGAAGACTCCTAACTTAAGTTTATCTTTGTTTTTCAAAAGCCACCTTAGCTAGAATTAGCTTGGGTGGTTTTTTTTGTAGGTTTTGGCGCAGATTTTGCTTTTCGCTACTCAAGGCTAAACCGATTTTTAGGGTAACGGTCATTGTATATGTGAACACGGTGTCGCTTTATAACTGTATCGCTTTATCATAACGAGGAGCAGTCATCAGCAGGTTATATTAATGAGTTAGGCTATCAAGATTGTTAATTATATAATATATTAAGTGTTACTCTTAACAGCAACAGACTATAAATTTGGTTATTGATAGGCAGTCATCGTGAATAGACTTGAAGTTGATAAAGTATGTGAGTATATCGATGATTTTTATCACTATGAAGGTGCCTTTCCAGACGCACATACCTTAGCACAACGGTTTCATTACAGCCCTTCGCAGTTTAGTCAATTGTTTAAGTCTTACATGCAGTTGTCTGTTCGAGAGTATTTAGCGTCCAAAAAAATTGAGATAAGTATAAAGTCTATACTCAAACAAAACTCGGTAACGCATGCATTAAATGAGGCAGGATATACCAGTACCAGTAGTTTTTCTCACACCTTTAAACAATGCACTGGACTCTCCCCACGAACTTATAAACGCAACATTCATTCCCTACAAAAGTTTGTAGAGTCATTTTATTCAAATAATTATCAAACCGTGATTCGCTATAATCCACAAAATAGTCGAAAGCCTAATACTCACTGTTTAGCCAATTTGAAGATAATTGATTCCAATAAAAGACAGTCAGCACTATTTTATAATCAAACAATAAACGCCAAGTTACGAATTAAACTTCACGCCCAAAGTCAGCATTCTATTACCTTTGTTGGTCTATATGAAAAAGCTATTCCAAGTGGTCCACCTGCTGAGGGGTTAGCGCTATTCGGGATTGATGACGTCTCCATACTTTATATGCCACCCGGAGAGTACTATGTCATGGCATGCGAGCTTCGACTGAATACCAACCCGATACACTATTTTGTATTAGATTCTGCTAAACGTGCGATTTTCCGTCAGCCTATTAGATTTCCTATCACTCAAAACCAAACCATTGAATTGACATTATATTAAAAAACCACCCCTGCAAGCCAAAGTTAAGGAGGTTTATTTAACCAACTAACCCCCCAATACTCCCTCCACAGCCAAAATATCCCCTGCCTCATCTTGATCAATCTTTCGTGTTTCTTGTAAAGCTGCCTCACGCCACTGCCTCATATATGGATTGTTCAGCATAACGTCTATATATTGATGAGTGGTTGGTCTTAGAGTAAAGCCTGAATGTTCAACATAGCTCTGTAAGCGAAAAATAACAGGTGCATAAAACGCATCGGCAATGGTGAAGTCGCCAAACAAATAGTTATTTTGACTGTTCTTATAAGCGTCGCTACCCAAACAGTGCGCAAAGATATCTTCGATGCGATTAAGGTCAGCCAAACAAGTATCACTTGGATTAATTTTAGCCGTTGCCCGAATGTTCATTGGCATCTCATTACGAACACCCATAAAGCTTGAGTGCATCTCAGCAACGATACTTTGGCAAAAGACACGCTGTTTTTGTAACGTTATATCTTCGTTACTCAGAGAGGATTTGTTTTTACCAGACCAAATATCTAAGTCAGTAAGATAATCATTGGCAAATAAACCGATGGCTAGGCTGTCAGTCATGGCGAGGTGTTGGTAAGCATTAGGATTCTCTGTGTCTCGATTAGTAACCAATACAGGCACTTTACCCGTGGATGAGTATTTAGCGAGTGTTGGGGTGGCAGAGGCATCAAACAACTGAATAAGCTGTTCGTTGAAGTTAATCTCAAACCCTTTAAGCAATAGCCATGCTCGTAGTGACCAAGAGGAGTAGTTTTTATTACCGATGATAAGTAGCGGTGTGTTCATAACGATTTTCCTTATGTGATGGATATCCCTTTTTAGCCTTTTTAGAGCACTGAGTTATACAGGCAACTGAGCTATAAAGGTAAGAGGGGTTTAGCCAAGATATGAGCGTAAAGCTGGATGTGCTACAAAATTAAAGTGATTAGTTAACTTGGCTAAGGATTTTAGTATGTCGCAGTTGTCGTCATTGAACAAACGCAAAACTCTGATAGTACCTATCAGATATTCGAGGAACAGGATAGTAAATATTAGGGGTTTGGCTGTGCTAAAGTAGGACTATAGTCGTAGGCAAACTAAAGAGCTACAGCGTTAACCTCACTAAGCCTACTAGAGTAGTACTTGCGTTCGGTTGCCTTGTATCTCATTTAGTTGCCTATGACTATAAGTCATTTAACAAAGTCGGTCTAAGAAGTTGAAAAATTATGGATATAGAAGCGCTACGCTGTTTTATTGCGGTGGTGGAAACGGGTAGTTATTCGCAAGCGGCAAAGCAGGTGCATCGTAGCCAAAGTGCGGTCAGCCAAAAAATGCAAAAACTGGCGGAGCAGACAGGCAAGACATTATTTATAAAGGCAGGTAGAGCGCTTGAATTAACCGAAGATGGCAAGTTTTTGCTGGGATACGCCCGTCATATTATTAGTCTTCATGATGATATGATACGCCAAATGAAAGAAAGTCAGCAAATTATGCGCCCGTTGCAATTAGGATGTCCTGACGATTATGCCGAGTTGATATTGCCTAAAATTGTGGCCTCAATACAAGCCATTGTGCCCAACATGCCCATTCAAATTCATTGTAACAACTCGACTAACTTACAAGACATGTTGGTGGCGGGTACGATTGATGCGGCGATTGTTTCTCGTTCGGCCGCAAAGGTAGCGGGGCAGTATTTAGAAAAAAGTGACGGGGTGTGGGCATTTAATGGGGACAGCGATAAACTGGCAGAGGCGTATAGAGCTTTAGGGAGTGTGCCATTGGTTTTGTTTGAGAAAAGTTGCCATTTTCACCATGCTGCGGTGCAAGGGTTAAGCCAGCTTAATGTCAGCAGTCAAGTGGTGTGCAGTAGTAACAGTGTGGGTGCTATCCGCAGCTTGGTGTTGGCAGGACAGGGAATAACCGTGGTAGCTAAAAGTAGTGTGAGGGGGATGTCGATATTAACAGGCGCCAACAATCCGTTGCCGTTTACGTTGCCAAAGTTGCCTAGCGTGATTATTGAGATGGTGATAGCGGCAAACGCCCATCCAAATTTTGGACGGGCGCAGTTGCTTGAGGTTTGTGAGGGTTATGCCAATTAACCTGTAGTCGCTTAGGTATGGTCAGAAGGGCGTTTACTCATATAAATTATCTAAAAACTCTAAATAACGCTGCCATGAGCGTTTATCGGCACGTTCGTCGTAAGACTGCGCCTCAAAGTCTGTAAACGCATGTTTAGCCCCGCTATAGGTAATCATTTCATGAGGTACATTCGCGACCTCAAGTGTTTTACCAAGCGTGGTAAAGTCCTCAAAGGGCACAACTTGATCGGCGGTTCCATGAAAAACTAAAATCTCGCCTTTGGTATTGTCATAATTTTGATGGGCAGGTGTCGCAAGGTCACCATGAAACGGTACAAAGGCTTTTTGGGGGAAACCTGACCTTGCAAGCTCAAGTGCGGCACTGCCACCAAAGCAGTATCCCATGGTTACCCCTTCACGTACATTATTACCTTCCGCTTGACCCGCATTTAAAGCACCTGCAAGCAAATGGCGCATTTTATTGCGGTCATTATATAACTCCCCAGTGAGCCGTTTTTTATCTTCTAATTCAGTAGGTCGAATGCCTTGTCCATAAAGATCTGCTGCCAATACGTTATACCCTTCGGTAGCTAACATGTCGGCACGCTTACGCTCATAATCGGTTAAACCGTCCCAATCATGAATGAGCAGGATAAAAGGTGCATTTGGGGTATCCGCCTTGGCGTAATATCCCTCATAGGTGTTATTTTCAACAGAATAAGTGACGTTTTTACTGGTTATGGCGGCTGCAATTTGGCTGGTACTTAATGTCATTAGACCAACGGCTACGTTAATAAGCAGTGTTTTAAATGGGTTGTTTAGAAGACTTGACATAACAGCTCCTTTTTTATTTTAAGGCATATTTGTTTTAGGGTATTCCTCATTTAAGGGCGGTTGAACATTCAAAAAATACTCATTGCCACTGACATGTTTGACGGTTCAATAGACCCTAGAGTATGAGAGTAAAAATGAGATAGAGTATCGTCAAACATGGGTGGTTTCGAACAAATATAAGACATATTTGCTAGAAATCAAACAAAGTTTAGCGGGGATTTAACTATTTTTAATCCATAAAACTGTCAATTACTTTGAATAAGGATACGCCTTAGTCAGCCTTTAATAGATCAGATGATTCAATCGTCTAATAGGTCCATTTGTTTGGCCGCTTCATATAGACCGTTCGAGCGGTTACCCGTGCGGCAAAACATCAAAATTGGCTGCTCAGCTTGATTAAAGTAATCAGCAAATGTTTCTACATGTTGCTGGGTCAATGCATTGCCGGCAAATGAAATTTCTTTATAAGCAAGCCCTGCTTGTTTGGCAGCGGCTTCGATTTCGCTACTTTTAGGTTGGTCGGGTGCTTCACCGTCTGGACGGTTATTAATGATGGTTTTAAAGCCTTTAGCAGCAATATCTTGAACTTGTTCTGGGGTCATTTGACCGGCAAAACTAACCTGATGCGACATAGTGAATCCTTATTTTGATTGAGTAAATGGGGATGCTTTAATTAAACATTCAATAAATAAATTTATGATGAAATCTACAGTAAACCTTGCATCATTGCACTTTGATAGAGCAGTTTAGCTCGATTGCCTGTACCGCAAAAAAGCATAATAGGCTTTGGAAGCTGATGATAATATTCAGCAAACTTTTTAATCGTATCTAAGCTTAAGCGCTCACAGTCATAAGGCAGATAAGCATATTGCAACTTTGCCTGATGCGCTGCCTCATTTAGAGTGTTACTTTTAGGTTGGTTTGCTACCTCGCCATCGGGGCGAATGTTAATAAGAGAGCGATAACCAAGCTCGCACAGCTTTGTACATTGCGAAGGGTATATTTGCTTATAAATGGTAATTGATTCAGTCATGGTTTATACGGCTTTATAGGTGTCAATAAGAATTATATACTAACATTTTTGTTTCATTATCTATTGCCCAATTAAGAATATATGTATACCGATTGTGTGGTGTTCATAATGTTGTATTAAGGGGTTATTTTAATGTGCTTCTTCTGTTTGGATTTTGGGCGCAACATCATTAACAGGGTCATCATCCGTTAATAAAGTAATGGCTTCGACCGTGCTTAAAAACACACGTCCTGACAGTTCAGAAATAACGGGCGTCTCTTGCAGAATATCCATGACGGGGCCCTTCACAAAGCTGTAGTGCAGACGTTTGTGTTGCGCCACCAGCTCTTTATTTAAGGTAATAAGCATCTCTTGCGCCGTGAGGTCAATATGATTGACTGCAGACATAATCAGCACCAAGTCCTTTGCCTTTGGGTACTTATCAAGTCCCGCATAAATCTGGTTATAAACGGCTTGGCTGTTGCCAAAAAACAAGCTTTCGTCCACCCGCATAATAAGTAGGTTGTCATAAGTAATGACATTATGGCGATTGATATTACGAAAATGCTCGGTGTTATGCAGGCGCCCAACCACCGCAATGTGTGGATGACTAGATTGCCAAATAAGACCAACAAATGAGGCGATAATACCAATTACTAACCCTGTATTTAAGCCAAAAATTAATACCCCAATAAAGGTAGCACCAAAGCTAATCGCATCTAAATGATCGGTTTTCAACGCCATTTTAAAGGTATTAACATCAATAAGGTTGATGATGGAGGCCATGATCATGGCACCCAGCAGTGCATAGGGTAGAGGCGCAATGATACTGCCAAGCACTAGGAGAGCAGCAACCATAACGCCAACCGTAATGAGGCTGGCCAGTGGGGTTTTTGCTCCAGAGTCGACATTAATGGCCGTACGTGAGAATCCACCTGCGACGGGAAAGCTTTGACTAAATCCACCCGCTATATTGGCAAGTCCTAATCCTTTTAACTCCTCATTCGCATCAAATTTCTCGCCACGTAAACGTGCATAAGTACTGGCAACTGAGCTACTGGAAACAAAGGCGATAAGCGCCATCAGCCCCGCTGTCGGCAGTAGTGAGACTATCTGTGAAAAAGACTCAAACTCAGGTATTGATAGCTTAGGCAGCCCACTTGGAATCACGCCCATAATACGAATACCCAACGCTGACCAATTGCTAATCTGACTAATAATAATAGCAATGATGACTATCACTAAAGGAAAAAGCCGCCCCGCCCATTTGGCTTTTGAATCTGGAAGCCAAGACTTCCAGAGTATTGCACTACCATAACGATTTAATAAAAATAAGCTAAAGGTGATTCCGCCCAATATTAGGGTAGGAAGATGCAAACTTTCAATCTGATTGACAATAGATTCAAGATAACTTGGCAGGGTGTTCCCTTGCACGGGTATGCCAGTAATATATTTAAGTTGGCTGACAAATATCAGCACAGCAGCACCGCTGACAAAGCCTGACGAGACGCCGCGGCTAATAAACTGCATAATCCAGCCAAGCTTTAATTTACCAGCCAGCCACAGCAAAATACCGACCATGAGGGCAAGAAGACCTGCAAGCATCACATATTCAGTACTGCCTTCCTCAGCGATACCATGCAGGCTACTGGCGGTCATAATAGCAGTGATGGCAACCGCACCAACGGCCTGCACATTACTTGAGCCCACCCAAGCATAAACCAGTACGGGCGCAATAGAGGCGTAAAGCCCATAAACGGGCGGTAATCCAGCCAATACTGCATAGCCTAAGCTTTGCGGAATGACTAACACACCGACCACGATTCCGGCCACCATGTCGGAAGGCAGCGTACTGGTTGAGTATTGCGTTAGCCACTTTGGCCCGAGCAATGTCATCCACTTTTGTACGAGCGTCGCGTGCTTGTTAGTCACCATGGCCTCTCAGTTACGTCGTGTAGGTACTATAGTCGGCACAATTGAAAACTGTGACTGTGCTCATTCCCTTGTAAGACTAAAATATTCGCAGTGGGTGCCTTATGGCAATGTCATAATGGTTTGATACTATCATTAGAGTCGGTCTTCATTTTCAAGAACTGACATTTTAGGGGCTAGGGCGTATCCTCAATTCGTACAATTGCATTTAAATGGGTTAAAAATAGCTAAATCTTGTCATACCACGTCAAATAACGGGGGAATATCTCGATATTTACCTATTATTTTCCTTGTCTGACTGCGATTTAACTTATTTTTATCTCCATTTTCAAAATGAGGACACGCCCTAAAAATGATTATACCCACGTCAAACAGTGTCTGAAGTCTCGCTAATATGATTCTATTTAATGACTGCTTTTTCTTCGAAATTATTCGTATTAGGTGATAATCTATCTTATTTTTATACTTATAATCTAAATGACGACACGCCCTAATGCAATAAGTAAATCATGCCATGTGTTTTGTCTTGGCAACGGGTTTATCATACCGAAGTTTCTCATTATTGCCCACTTTGGTTGGGGGCTTAGCTTAGTTAGATAGTTAGATAGTTAGATAGTTAGTTAGGTAGATAGATAGTGTAGTAGATAGTAGGTTAAGACGTACTTAAGGCAAGAGCTGATGAATCAGGCGCAGTTGGCGCTGGCTATAGCAACTCACTTAAACGTTATACAACTTGACACGTTATAACACTTATGACGTCTTTAACTAATCTTAATAATAACATTATCTACACATGATATATTCAGAGGTATAATAAGCTAAATTATGTAGATTACATTGGAACTTTAGAAAAAAGGAGGGCGTATGACGCACGCTACAACAGAAGCACTGCATTTGGTTTGTCCCCATTGTGTTGCAACGAATCGCATTCCTGCTGAGCGTATCAGCGAATCGCCAAAATGTGGCAAGTGTCAGCACGCCCTGCTTACAGGTGCCCCAAGAGAGCTGACAAACGCAACTGCACACAAGACCATTCAAAAGAATGACGTATTAACCATCGTCGACTTTTGGGCAAGTTGGTGCCAGCCGTGTTTAATGATGTCACCACAGTTTGAGCAAGCCGCAAAGCAACTGCCTCAGGTGGTGTTTGCTAAACTACAAACGGATAAATATGAGCAAACCGCTGCCCCTTATGGTATCAGAAGCCTGCCTACAATGGTGGCATTTAAAGGTGGCAAAGAGATTGCCCGTCAGTCTGGCGCACTGCCAAGTAATCAGATAGTGCAGTGGGTGCAGTCGTTGGGTTAGGAGTTTTACAGTTGAGTTTTGACGTTTGCTTAACACTAGCCTCTTAGCTTGAGCAATAACAAAGCCTAGTCTTTTGCGTATATTCATTTCTAACCCTAAAGATAAAAACCAAAAGACTAGCCTCAATATCGGGGATTCTTTAAGAGTAAGAAATACGCGAGGCATGAGGAGTATCTCTTACCTGATTATGTCCGCGCCTCGTCCCTCGGCAAAGCGTTATTAGCATAATAATTTATTCAATCCTAAGGTATTCAATTCTAATCTATTCAATCCTAAGGTATTACCCTTCGGTGTGGAATTTAATGTTATCTAGTTAAGGGCTAAATGTGGCTTTGTGCCCTCATCTATGGCTACTATCAATGTTCAAAGGCACTATTTTGTAAAGTATAGAATCAACTTTATCGTTTTGGTTTGGCGCATCTAAGCAAAACACACCTGACCTAATACCACAGGCTTACTAGCACCAGTGACTGCGGGCAGATTGCCTGTTTGACCCATAATAGTCTGGCGGGCTAGCCAAGCAAATGCCATGGCCTCAACCCAAGTGGGGGCAATGCCATAGTCAGCGCTGGTTTTTACCTCCCAATTTGGTAATGCCTGTGCCAATTGCGTAAGTAGGTTGGTGTTATAAGCCCCGCCGCCACAAACAATGAGCTCACAACCCTTGTCGCCACTGTGCATATTAAGACGCTCTGATTCAGCTTGAATCGCATCGCTAAGGGTTTGTACCGTAAACGCTGTTAACGTGGCTTGCACATCTTCAAGAGCGATATTAGCCCCAAGCTTGTCGCTTATTTCGGCAATCTGTTCATTCAACCATGCTAAATGGAAGTCTTCACGGCCAGTACTTTTGGGTGTGGGCTGAGCAAAGTAGGGGTGTGTTAGCAGCTTCTGTAATAACGGATGATGGACTTGCCCTGCTTTTGCCCACGCGCCATCTTTATCGTATAAAGAGTCGTTGGTTGGGTCGTTTGCATTGTCATCCGCTGAGTCATCTTGCGTTAAGGTGGCAGAGTCGACATGGGTCTGATACCAAGCATCAAGCAACATATTGGCAGGCCCAGTATCGTAACCGATGACGTTATCAGTTTGCCCAGCAGGCATGACAGTAATGTTAGAGATGCCGCCTAAATTAACCACAATGCGGTTACAATGTTCACGATTATAGATAGTACCAAATTGAGACAAATGGAATGCAGGGGCAAGTGGTGCCCCTTGTCCCCCTACTGCCATATCTCGACGGCGGAAATCAGAGACCACGCTAATACCGGTACGTTCGGCGATCACATTAGGGTCAACCAATTGCAAACTAAACCCTAAGTTGGGGCGATGGCGTACGGTTTGTCCGTGGCAACCAAGTGCTAAAATAGACGTTTCATCTAAGCCCGATTTCTCTAATAGCTCATTGACCACAGTGCTGGCAAATTCAGCATATTCTCGGCTTGCCCAACCAAACCATTCAAGCTCACTTTCAGGCAGTTTTTCTAGAGTTGGGTAGTCTTTGACTATTTGGGTGCTTATTTCAGCCAAACGACTGGTACTATTTGGCTGGCACAAAGCGAGGAGGACTCGGCGCAAACTTGGAGGGAATCCCTTACTGTGGGTTGCAATAATCCTATTGGGACAGTGAGTTGGCTCGCTGGTATCAAAACAGTTACTGAACTGGCAAATGACGGCATCAAGTCCGTCTAGACTAGTGCCAGACATCATGCCAATGTAAAATCCCTCATCAAAACTATCAAACAAAGTTTCTGATATAACACCGGCAAAGGTGTTCTTGTCATCCATGTTGTTCGTTGTGTTGAGATCATTATTTTTATTGTTATTGTCTTTATTGAGCGGTGTGGTCGCCATGATGAAACCTGTAATTAACTTAAAAAGAGTATGGGGAAAGATATGGGCCGTTTTGGTTTAACGCTTCGCTATTGCGAAATCTTGTGCAACTATAATAGATAATATCTTAACCGGTTACACTATAAAAATAAGGAATTAATTAAAGTGCGATTATGGGTTGAGACGAAATGAGCCTCAAAGTAGTATAATCTAAAAATTCTTACAGTTTTTATTGTTTATACTGAGTCATAATCATTTATCTTACTAGAATTAGAGGCAGCCATGACCCAAGCACTACCAGAATCAAGCAACAACTTATCAGTAGAAGAGCAGCTTGCCATTATTCAGCGAGGCACGCATGAGATTCTATCCGAAGAAGACTTGATTGCTAAACTTAAGCTAAATCGTCCGTTAAAAATCAAAGCTGGTTTTGATCCGACGGCACCTGATTTACACTTGGGTCATACAGTGCTGATTAATAAACTCAAGCATTTTCAAGACTTAGGGCATGAGATTTATTTCTTAATCGGCGATTACACTGCCAAAATTGGCGATCCAACGGGTAAAAACACCACCCGCCCGCCATTAACCGATGAACAAATTAAAGAAAATGCCAAAACGTATGCCGAGCAAGTGTTTAAAATTCTAGATAAAGACAAAACCAAAGTGGTATTTAACTCTGAGTGGTTTAATGACATGAGTGCTGGCGATATGATTGCGCTTGCTAGTCAGCAAACCGTATCCCGTATGCTAGAGCGTGATGATTTCTCAAAACGCTATGCGGCGCAAACACCCATCTCTATTCATGAGTTTTTGTATCCGTTAGTGCAGGGCTATGATTCGGTCGCATTAAAGGCGGATGTAGAGCTTGGCGGAACTGACCAAACTTTTAACCTATTAATGGGGCGTACGTTGCAGTCTCGTTACGGTCAAGAGTCGCAAGTGTGTATCACTGTGCCTATCTTAGAAGGATTAGATGGCGTTAATAAAATGTCAAAGTCACTGGGCAACTATGTGGCAATCTATGATGCACCAGGCACAATGTATCAAAAAATTCTATCGATGCCAGATACGCTTATCCGCCGCTATTATGAGTTTTTAAGCTTTAAACCCATGAATGAGGTCGAAGCACTATTGGCAGAGATTGAAAATGGGCGTAATCCGCAAGAGATTAAACGTATTTTAGCTGAAGAGCTTATCGAGCGCTTTCATGATGCAGAAGCAGCAGCTAATGCACATAAATCAGCGGGAAATGTGTTGGCGGATGGTGAGTTGCCAGTAGATTTGCCAGAGGTGACACTTGAGTTGCCAGAGGGTCAAGAGGCCTTATTCATTACGCAAATTTTAAACCAAGCAGACCTTGCTAAGAATAATGCCGCAGCAAAAGATATGCTAAAGCGTCATGCGGTTAAAGTGGATGGTGAAGAAGTGAACGCGGGCTTTAGCTTAACCTCAGGTCAGACGGTAGTGATTCAAGCGGGTAAAAAAGCGTTTGCTAAAGTGACAGTGGTTTAGTTAAACGGTTTAATGGGTTATATTAAAATGACAGATTATATCGTTTTCGATTAGGAACCACCATGCTAAAGCCGATAACGCTGTCTTACAATGGCATAACCCTTGAACCACTCACTCAAAGTCATGCAAATGACTTAGCCAAAGCCTGCCAAGATGGAAAGCTCTGGGAAACGGTGTATACCTCTGTACCAAGTCCAGAAACCATATCTGACTATATTAACAAAGCTCATAATATGGAAGATAGGATCGCGTTTGCCGTTATTGATGAGACCACAGGTAAAGCGATTGGGTCGACCAGCTTTTATAATATTATGCCAATGATGAAACGGTTAGAGATTGGATACACATGGTATGCTAAATCGTATTGGCGCAGTCATATTAATACCTCATGTAAGCTGATGTTAATGACACATGCTTTTGAGACGCTAGAATATCTGACGGTAGGTTGGCGTACAGATATCATAAATACTCAATCACAACGAGCGATAGAGAGATTAGGCGCTAAACAAGACGGCGTGATTCGTGGTGATCGCATGCGTCAAGATGGCACTATTACAGACTCTGTCGTTTATAGCATGACGATTAATGAGTGGCCACAAGCAAAAACGAAACTAGAAAATAAGCTGAAACGTTATGAGCAAATATAAAACAGACCCTGTGCAACAGGTTCCCCAAGGTATTTACCGCCATTACAAAGGCAATCTTTATCAGGTTTTGCATAACGCACATCATTCTGAAACCGAAGAAGCGTTAGTCGTCTATCGCTGTCTCTATGGTGAATACGGTGTCTGGGTACGTCCACTTGAAATGTTTACCGAAACTGTGGAAGTAGAGGGCAAACAAGTACCCCGTTTTGAGTTAATCAAAGCTTTAAGCAGTTAATCAGAAGCAATCAGTCCAGATTTTCTATTTCAATCTCTCTATTAAAAAGACCTTAAATTTTAAGCAAGGTATATTTCACTAACAGGGACGTTATGAGTATTTTTAAACGGCTGGCTCAGCAGTCTCCCTTCCTAAAGCTACTTTATATTTTTATCATTCAATTGGTCGTCATATTGACGATAGACTGGCTCAATGTGCGCAATGAGTACGATACTTCCAAGCTGGATAGCGTCATTTGGGGCATCTTATTTCCTGCAGGCATATTTTTTAGTGCACTCATCTTCTATAAGTCATCGCCTTTTGATGGTCTTAAACGTTGGTTAGCCCTCCCCATTCAGATTGTTGTACACACGCTTGCCTCATGGGGACTTATTATTGTCGCCCTATTGTATTTCCATGACTGGATAGGTGGCACGTTCTAATTTTTAGCCATTATTAACACCAAAAAGCGCCATTGACTGAATCATTGGCGCTTTATTGATATAGAACTTTAATTCAAATATCTATCAAAAGAAAGTAAGGGTAAAAGAAAGTAAGGGGATTACTTCTTCAAACTTGCTTCGATTTGAATGTTTAACTTAACATCTTTCATCATACCACCATCAGTAAAGGTATCAATACCCCACTTCGTTCTGTCAATAGTGGTTTCAAAGTCGCCACCACAAGCTTGAGTTTTCAATATTGGGCTATCGTAGCAATTAAACTTAGTGGCAGTTAGGGTAATGGGATGTGTCTGGTCAAGTAAGGTTAAGTCGCCTTTTACAGCGGTTACTTTATCGCCATCAAACTGCCATTCTGTTGACTTAAAATAAGCAGTGGGGTATTTTTCTACATTAAAAAAGTCAGGCGATTTTAAGTGATTGTCAAAAGCTTTAATGCCGGTATCCAAGCTTCCAATAGGAATCGTAATACCCACAAAGCCTTTTTTGGCTTCAGGGGCGTATTCAACTATACCTGATAAACCATAAAAGCCACCAGCGTTGGTAGAGGTGCCAAAATGATCAACAGAAAAACGTGCATGAGCATGATGAGGGTCAATCTCATAGGTAGCTGCCTGACCTAATACGCTGAATGTGCTTAAACCAGCCAGTGCGGCAATAGTTAGTGTGCTTTTTAATAAATTCACAGTTAGTTCTCCTTTTTGTGAGACCTCTAGCGGTCAAATTTGAACAATATAAGATGTTATTAGAGTCGTACATTTTTAAGCGGATTTTTTGCTACACACCATTATTCAATAAAGATTTACTAAAGATATAGACTCATTACCAGCTCTAAAAATAACCGACACTTGTCAAGCTCGTAAGACTTATCATTGGTAAAACTTATCAATAAGGGGGGGACTTGTATTCCTATTTCCTCAGGATCTTATTTAAAGAAATGGTATGCGCTGTGTCACTGCTCATTGATTACTCATTAAGCAGAGCTTATATATAATATTGTATAGTTTAACAAAGATTAAGTAAGTTTTTAGTATTGGAAAGTTACAGAATGAAACATTTTGGTTGTATTTTAGTTATAAACAACCCACACCATTTCAGCCTTACTTTAACAACGATTCATTCACTATTTAACCTTATTATAAGGTAATAGAAATTATAAGGTAATAGAATCGGTCAATAGCGGTAGGCATTAGCTTGCAGGCTGAATTTTTCGCCCCATTAGCGTATTGGCAACCCAAGCTGGACCTATGAGTAAAAACTGTAAGTCTTCTAAGAATGATGGTTTTTTACCTTCAATCTTGTGCCCAATGAATTGTCCAATCCAAGCCACTACAAATACCGTTGCCCATGCTTTAAATCCAAAAGGCAATAGAGCGATTGCTGATAAACACATTAAAGTAAATATACCCATTGCAATAAATAAAGGGGCAGACAGCCTTAGATAAAACAGACACACCAACATGGTTAATACAATAGTAAACCAAACTGATAGCGACATGCTCATACCCACGATACTCACAAAAATGGTAGGGACACAAAGCCAGTGGATTTTCTTGTTAATAGGATTTTGATGGCTAACCGCATACTCTGCAAGCCATTGCTCAAGTGAGCGTTTACTGGTAATGAATTTTGTCATTTTAACGTCCTTATTAAAAATGTGAGTTGGATCTATTCTCTATAGGTAAGAATAATTATGGCAATAGGGGTAAGTCTTGTAAATACATGTTTGCCACTCAACCGCAGGGGATTCTTAGAACTGATAGCAAATTATGCGTTGATTAGTTTTGAATCAAGCTCGCTACGATACCACTCATACAGGCCAATAAAGGCATTAATCTGATAAACCATAGTTTGAATAGCAAAAATATAATTGCCGGTCATAAGATTTACGATAAGCCAAACAAAGTTAACCGCAATCCAAATCCACCAGCTGAAAGAGTAGCGCAAAATCATGGTAGCTTGAGCAGTAATAGAGAGCACAAATGCTAAAACGTTAATCCAATAAAAGTCAATCAAGCCCAAAAACTGACTGCCATCATTGTTAACCACAGCATAGCCTTTTTCACTGAGCCATGCGTTAACCGTAGGAAAAATAGCTAAACCAATTATAATAAAAGCGATAGTTATTACCCATACTAATTTCGAGGCAGATTTGGGTACCATATTGCCATCAGGATCGGTATTCTTCGACCAATAGACGATACCATACAGGTGAGTAAAAAAGTTAAATAGGGGTGCAAGCATTAGCCCAACCGCACCAGCAGTCGCCTGCACAACTATTTCTCCTGATGTGGCCGCTAAACCCAGCCCATTCCCCATAACATTTTTGCGAAATGATAATGATACTACGCACACCAAGCCAATCAATGACACAATCAGATAAAACACATCAAGGCTAGTATGTTCAGTGGTTAGCCAAAAGCCCGTTGTTAAGGCAACAACCCCAAATATAAACCACGTCACAACCCATTGCATTGACCATTTACCGGTAAGATTGTCCAAAAGTCTGATACGCATGTGAGTCCCTAATTTGTCACTGTAATGGTCATAGTTGAATCGTTATATTGTGGTTCGAGGTCTATACATCAGTCGATAACGAGGTGAGAAATTTACTGTTAATAGTAACAATGAATTATGAACACAAGGTGTCAGCTCATAATTAAAGTACGTAATTAAAGTACGTAATTAAAGTATTTATTATTAACCAGTAGTATACTGAAAAGCCGTCTCATGAAACATTATTTATTGAAAATTTGTGCATCGATATAGGCAATGGCTTGTCGGTAGCGTTCCGAAAATTCTGGGCTATTAATATGATGAGTCTTAATGTTATGACGTGCATAAATATCTTTTAGTCTGGTCTCAAAACGCTCACGTGCCTCCTGAGAACCTAATGAGCGCATGCCATCATCAACCCAAGGTGTGTTGTTGTCTAAAAATAGTGTATGGTCAAAACGGAATTCATCAATACAGGCGGTAACAAAAGGGTGTGAGCGACCTTCGTATTCTTCACAGAACGCTTGTGTGGTCACAAAATCAGTATCAACAATGGTAACGGGTGAGATAGCTTTGTACACTACCTCGCGTACAGCGTGAGCGTGGTCTAATGCTATAGGGGCGTAATCGCTATATTGTAAACCAACCTCTGAGCCACCAAGGTCTGTACCTACGTATAGCCGACCCATCTCAAGCGCTAAATTTGTCCCATAATAATTAGCAATTTTGTGCGCTAAAGTGGTCTTTCCAGAGCTTTCACCACCTACAATTGCCACGGTTCGAGTATATTCGCCTCTTGCTTCTGGATGAATGCTGTCCCAATTTGCAATTGGGTCGTAATGAATGGCGATACTATCGAATTCATCATGTCTAGGTGTGGTCATTACCTCAATATTGAGTGCCGTTTTGACGGCTTCTGTGGCCATTGGATGACCCTCAGTAACAAATAGGGCATTATGCTCTGATATATTAAGTTTGTCTTGAATATAGCCAATCTTGGCAGTGTAGGCGTCAATATTCAAAGTAATGTCTTCAACACTGTCATGCACAGGGAATAAAAAGTCAGAGCAGGTGTGTATTTTAATGAAAGGGAGATCACGGCACGCCATCTGTAGCCAGCGAGCTTTGTCTTCGAGTGTTACGGGAAAACGAGGGTTAGGATCTGGATGTGATGTGATAACAATATGTAAGGTGTCAACCAAATCAGACGCAAACAAGATGCTACGCATATGCCCTAAGTGTAGAGGTTCAAAGTGACCAATCATAATTCCTGAGCGTATGACATCTGATTTAAGCATAAGTTGCATCCTTATCTACTAACTAGATATTAATAACAATTACTAAGCTTCTGCAAGAGTAAAAGTAAATAATGTTACAAATTCAGTGTTAAGTTTAAACATCATTGTTGGCTAATTTATATATAATAAATATATCAAATTAAGTGGTTAATGAGTCAAATAAAGTATATTTAGACCAGTACAGTTTAGATAATCATCCTTTATAAAATTACCCCGAAAAACTTTGAAAGAGATTTTTAATTTCAAGATAAGATAAATAATTATACTGCGAGTAATGGAGGTAAAATGCAAAGGTTAACTAAATTACATCGCTCACGTAATCATCGTATGGTTGCAGGCGTTATGGGTGGCATTGCTGAATATTTTGGATGGTCGCCAAATATTACCCGACTTCTATTCGTTATCATATCAACAGCAAGCGCTGCCGTACCAGGAATTTTTATTTACTTGCTGCTTTGGATAGTGATGCCTAATGCCAGCCAAGCATCTTACCAGTAGCCGTGTTAGCAACTATATTTAGTATATTATATTAATACAGTAATATTATAGACAATGCCCTATTGTCCTTTTATCGTAAGCTGTAAGATTTAGCCATTATTTGAATTATAATAACGATTATAATAACAAAAAAGCTAATCTTTAAACCGCTTTCCTCCTGCCTAGATGGGTTGCCATCTAGGTATTTTTTTGCCTGCTTATCGAGATATAACGCTTAAAATATAGATAAAAGTGCCATTTTTTAGTAAGGTGTGCGTACTAAGTTAAAATGCTTAGTTCGTCAGTCATAATCTAGATAAATATGGGCTAAAATTCGAAGTGTGAAGCGGACTATAGGTTAATTATTTGATAAGTGCTTTGATAAATAAAATTCAAGATACATAAGATGAAATCTGCTATCGGTTGCCTTTTCATCTGCGTTTTGCTTAACTTCTTTACCAAAACCAACCTTCGACTATATGACTTGGGCTGTATTTAAGAGCATAAGTTTGACAATATTTTTTCTAATTAAGTTTAACAACAATTCTAATTTAACAGTGGCAATACTATGACATTTCAAGAACTCATCTTAACCTTGCAAGCTTTCTGGGCCGATAAAGGGTGTGTGGTACTGCAACCCTACGATATGGAAGTGGGCGCGGGTACGTTTCACACAGCAACGTTTTTACGCTCGTTAGGACCTGAGGTATGGAACGCTGCTTATGTACAACCGTCACGTCGCCCAACAGATGGTCGTTATGGTGATAACCCAAACCGGTTGCAACATTATTATCAGTTTCAAGTTGTCATGAAACCAAACCCGCCTAATATTCAAGAGTTGTATATTGATTCGCTAAAAGCCATTGGCATTGACACCCTAACGCATGATGTACGTTTTGTAGAGGATAACTGGGAGTCGCCAACGCTTGGTGCTTGGGGCTTGGGTTGGGAAGTTTGGCTAAATGGTATGGAAGTTACCCAGTTTACTTATTTCCAGCAAGTAGGTGGTATGGAATGTTTTCCTATAACGGGCGAAATTACCTATGGTCTTGAACGTTTGGCAATGTATATTCAAGGTGTTGATAGTGTCTATGACTTAGTCTGGACAGATGGACAATTTGGTAAAGTCACTTATGGCGATGTCTTCCATCAAAACGAAGTTGAACAATCTACTTACAACTTTGAGTATGCTGATGTGCCAAAAATGTTTGAGTTATTTGACTTCTATGAGCAACAGGCGGATAAGCTAGTAGTGGCTGGATTACCACTGCCTGCCTATGAGATGGTCTTAAAAGCGTCACATACCTTTAACTTACTTGATGCCCGCGGTGCCATCTCAGTGACTGAACGCCAACGCTTTATTTTACGGGTGCGTACATTGGCACGTAAGGTAGCACAGGGGTATGTGGAAGCTCGTGCGAAGCTAGGTTTCCCATTAGCGGACAAAGCGCATAGTGAAGCGGCGCTGAAAAAGTATTTACCAAAAGATGAAACCGTTGAGCATAAGGTTTAAAGCCGAAATATCAGCACATTAAGTGTTAATTCCTAAGAGTAATAATCTGTGTTAACGGTGTTTAAAACCTATTGTTTACGGCTATGTTTAAACACTAAGCTTCAGTAATATACTAGGTTTTATTGAGTAATATACTATGTTTCAGTACTAAGCTTAGGGTCTGTTGAACATTCAAATGTGGAACTGGCGGAGGCGATTTTTTAGGCAATATGCAGGGAGATTTTTGACGCTTAGTCATTCTAAGTTAGAAAATTTCGCAATATATTGACAAAAAATAGCCTTGCCCCACAGGGCTGATGCTAAAATTGCCCCAAACGTTGTTATAAACCTAGCTAAGGTCTAGACATTATCGTCGGTTTACACCTAGTTTGGAACAATTTTAGCTATCAGCAGTCCTAATATTTGAATGTTCAACAGACCCTAATTACCCAAACTAAATAAGTTTATTCTGATACTCGATTAACGCTAAGATTAATATAGCGCAGGAGCAATAGCAGGAGCAATAAAAAGTAAGATAATTGATGATGCATAAAGGCGGCTGTTTGCGTAGTGGCATTGAATATGAACTTCACGGCGATATTAGTGACGTTTTAAACTGTCACTGCTCGGTGTACCGCAAGCTGCATACCAGTGCTTTTCGAATACGGAATAAACAACACTAAAATTATAAAAATTAATCATAGATAGAGAGCCTCATGAGCACAATTTTATTTGAACTTGGTAGTGAAGAGCTGCCACCAAAGAGCTTAAAGCCACTACGGGATTCGCTTAAATCCAGCGTTGAGAGTCAGCTTAAAGAGGCTGATATCAGTTTTGATCGCTTAAAAGCGTTTGCCGCCCCCCGTCGTTTGGCTATCCAAATTGAAGGTATTGCTGATAAGCAGCCTGATCGCAGTGAACAAAAAAGAGGGCCTGCGGTAAAGGCCGCTTATGATGCAGAGGGCAACCCCACTCGAGCTGCAGAAGGTTTCGCTAGAGGATTAGGCATTGATGTCAGCGAACTGACGACCATCAAAACAGACAAGGGCGATTATATCGGCTATGACTTAACCATCACTGGTCAAGCAACCACAGAGTTACTGCCCCATATATTTCAAACAGCACTTGATCAACTACCTATTGCCAAGCGTATGCGTTCTGGTGCGACTAGAGAAGAGTTCGTCCGCCCGGTTAAGTGGCTGATATTTATGCAAGACGATAAGGTGCTTGAGGCAACGATACAAGGGCTAAATGCCGGAAATACGACGTTAGGGCATCGTTTTCATTCGCCAGAGGTGCATAAAATTGCTCATGCTAAAGAATACGAGAGTATTTTACAGAGTGCTAAAGTGATTGCAGATTTTGACCGTCGTCAGCAGCTGATTATTGAGAGGGTAAAAACGCTAGCAGATGAGGTAAACGCAAAGCCCATTATGCCGCAAGATTTACTCGATGAAGTAACTGCATTGGTTGATTGGCCTGTTGCCCTGCGCGCCAGTTTTGAAGAGCGCTTTTTACAAGTGCCACAAGAAGCTCTCATTAAAACCATGCAAGCGGATCAGAAGTATTTTTGCTTAACGGATAGTGATGGCAAATTGCAGCCATACTTTATCTTTATCAGTAATATTGAGTCAAAAGACCCAAGCCAAGTGATTAATGGCAACGAAAAAGTGGTGCGTCCGCGCCTTGCTGATGCTGAATTCTTCTTTTTGCAAGATCAAAAACACCCCTTATTTACCCTGACTGAAAGTCTTAAAAATCGGGTATTCCAAGATCAGCTCGGTACCATTTGGCAGAAGTCTGAACGTATAGCTAAATTAGCAGCGTTCATTGCGTCAACCCTTAAAGAGTTAAAGCTTGAAGGTTATACTGATATAGATGTGGCGCAAACCACCCGTGCGGCAGTGCTGTCTAAAGCCGACCTTGCGAGTACTTTAGTGGGCGAGTTTCCTGAACTGCAAGGTATTGCAGGTACCTATTATGCACGTTTAAATGGTGAGCCAGAAGCAGTATCAGCGGCTCTTGAAGAGCAATATCTACCTAAGTTTAGTGGTGATAAATTGCCAATAACACCAATAGGTATATGCCTTGCCTTAGCAGATCGCTTAGATACTTTGGTGGGTATATTTGGCATTGATCAAGCCCCAACAGGTTCTAAAGATCCCTTTAGTTTGCGCCGCAGTGCCATTGGGGTGCTACGTATTTTAATTGAAAAAGAACTGCCTATTAACTTAATTGCACTGGTTGAACAAGCCATTAAAAATTATGACGGTAAACTACCAAAAATGGGCGATACCTTTACCAACGTGATGGACTTTATCAACTCACGCTATCGTGCCATGTATACTGAAAAAGGGGTAAGCGTTGATACCATTCAAGCGGTTCAAGCCATCAACCCCCATATGCCACTTGATTTTGATCATCGTATTCGTGCAGTAACTGTTTTTCGTGAGCTTGCACAAGCGGCAACGTTGGCAGAGATTAACAAACGTGTGGCCAATATCTTAGCCAAATCTGAAGGGGCAGTAGGCCAGAAAGTAGATATAGACCTATTGAATGAGGAGGCAGAGAAAAGTTTATATGCTGCTGTGAGTGAGGCGCAAAAAGAAGTAGCACCATTACAAGCCAATGCTAAATACAATGAGATTTTGCAATCGTTAACAAAGCTCGAAGCGCCTTTGACTGCATTTTTTGATAACGTTATGGTAAATAGTGATAACGAGAAACTAAAAGCCAACCGCTTGGCATTACTAAAGCAGGTACGTGAGCTTTTCTTAACGGTAGCTGATGTCGGCGAATTGCAAATCTGATAGAAAGTTTATGATAGGTAGCCATTTTATATCCGTTAAAAGCTGACTCTGGAGGGTCAGCTTTTTAATACCTTAGCGAGTTATAAGTGAGGCGACTATACGAGTTATCTAGTCCATATTCCAACATATTGGCTATGATTTGAACGATGTCTTTGGCAGTTTTTTAATTATTTCGTACCTGAGAATAGGGTTGAAGTAATATTGTAAGCAAAAGTTACAAGTTATCATTATTCTTTCAAGTCTGAATGTCGCATAATAGGGGCGCTATAACTATTCGACAACTTCTGCTATTTTGGTAAGCCTTGCAATGATTGAAAACTGGACCCGAGAACTTGTGACTCAGCGAGTATTAACAGCTACCTTATTGGTAATCTTGTTTATATTATCTTTTCGTATTGTACAATTTTTTATTGTTCCTGCTTTGTGGGCCGCTATCATAGCTTATGTGACCTTTCCTCTATATAATTTTTTCCATAAAAAGGTAGAGCTTAGCCCTAATATTAGTGCAAGCATTATGACAGTAACCATATCTTTAATTATCGGTGTACCCGTCGTTATGGGGCTGTTTGTATTGCAGCAAGAAGCCCTAAGCTTATACGGTAATCTGCTCTATCGACTTAAGGTCGGTTATGTCGATTTACCTGAAGAGATTAAAAATCTACCCGTTATTGGACAACAAGTAAAAGATATCTTGTGGGAGATAAATAAAAATCCAGAAGCGTCGCTGAATGCTTTTAAGATGTGGCTACAGTCGCACCTGTACTACGGCAAAGTGGCTCTTGATGCTATGTTAAGTAGCTTGGCCAAAACAGGTATGGCGTTTATGACGCTATTCTTTTTTTACCGTGATGGTATTAGCCTCATGAAGCAAATCCGTCAAGCCCTGCGCAATATTATTGGCAATCGTATAGACGGCTATATTGATTCGGTTGGTGGTACGACGCAAGCGGTTGTGTATGGCATTGGCTTGACTGCATTGGCCCAAGCTTTTCTTGCTGGCATCGGGTATTTCTTTGCAGGCGCCCCCAGCCCGATACTGTTAACCATTTTAACCTTTGCGATTGCGCTCATACCTTTTGGTACGCCATTTGCTTGGGGTGGGGTAGTTATTTACCTATTTACTCAAGGTCATGCGACAGAAGCAATTGGATTGGCACTATGGGGCACATTGGTCATTAGTTGGGTTGATAATCTTATTCGCCCAATCGTTATCTCGGGAGCAACTAAGATCCCGTTTATCATCATTTTTATCGGTGTGCTTGGCGGATTAACGGCTTTTGGTTTTGTTGGCTTATTTATTGGGCCTGTCGTATTGGCCATTGCATTAGCTGTTTGGCGCGAGTGGATTAATCAGCATCGTAATATCATATTTGCGCCTTGTTATGCTCAGTTAGATGAGCATCAATGGAGGCCTGCGGATAGACCTATGTCGTTTGAGATGTCTCCGGATGTGGTTACTTTTAGCAAATATCCCTTTGCTGACTCGCCTATAGGTGATTCTAAGCTTAGTGACGCCAGCCATGATAAAAACAAGTAGACTGTCGATTGCATCACTCATTTGAATAAGGATTAACATTGACCCTTACCATTATTGCCGATAGCAACATCGCCCATTTACACGATTATTTTAACGCTTCCGTTTTAAATCATCCTGTAAAAGTGATCGCAATGGCAGGGCGAGACATTACCAGTAGCGTTATCGAAAAACATCAGCCCCACGCGCTGCTTATTCGTTCAGTAACCAAGGTGGATGCCTCACTACTTGATATCAATCAGAGTGTAACGTTTGTGGGTTCTGCCACGATTGGTACGGATCATGTAGATCAAGATTATTTAGCAAAGCGTCATGTCGTCTTCAAAAATGCCGCAGGCTGTAGCAAGCACTCAGTAGCGCAGTATGTACTAACCGCCGCATTAACCTTGCGCCCTAGTTATTGGCAATCGTGTTCACACTTGTATGGCCACTCTGCCCATCCTGCTGAGCCCATCAAACTGGGCATCATTGGCTTAGGAAATATTGGATCTACACTGGCAAAGTATGCTCAGGATTTAGGCTGGCAAGTATTGGGTTACGACCCTTTTTTGCCACATTCCGATATCAACAATGCAAGCTTTGATGAGGTGCTCACTCAAAGTCAGGCAATTAGCCTGCATGTTCCTTTAACAGCCCCAGACAGCAGTGCATATCCTACCTATCATTTAATGGGCAGCTCCGCTTTCGCAAAGATGCCCGTGAACACCTTATTGATAAATACAGCACGTGGGGCAGTGATTAGTGAGTCAGCACTATTAGCAGACTTAATGACCCATAAAAGGGATGTGGTTTTAGATGTCTTTGAATATGAGCCAACGGTCTCTACACACTTGCTTGAGCGCCTCTTAATAGCGACCCCGCATATTGCAGGCTATACACTGGAAGGCAAGCTGCGTGGCACCCAAATGATATTCGATGCCTTTGTGAAGGTATTTGGCCTAGAGGGGCAGGGTTTACAAACTCAAAGCATAGACGGTCAAACTGAACCTCTAATGGATCAGTTATTGCCAGACAACCCTTATTCATGGGAGTCATTAAAAAATAACCCTGAGCGTTTATCGGAGTTTTATGACATTCAAGCGGATGATGCCCTGCTTCGACAAGCCGTAGACAGCAAGCGACAAAAAGTTACCAGTTCTGCTTTTGATTCTTTACGCAAAAACTATGCGCTACGCCGTGAATGGCAGTTCGATAACTCATAGCGTATATATTAATAAAGCAATCTTTTATTAATGGATGCGCTCGATTTACCAGTAAAACTTACATTGAAACAAAAACCAAAAGATAAAAAACAAAAGATGAGCCTTAATATCGGGGCTATTAAAAAGGGGAGAAATATGCAAGGCAAGTGTAGTCGTTCTTGCAAAGCTATGACCGTGCCTCGTCCCTCGGCAAAAGCAAGCCTAAGTGTGTTAATTAAAGCATTGATACCTTAACACGGTGGTAACCTTGCATAAGGTGCTTTCTCTGATAAACGAGCTACTGTTTACGTTTGATTCCTATTAGCAGTCTTAAAATGTGCCGATTATAGCGATACTGCAATGATCTATAAGCCAAAAACTGTGCCCTAACATCCAAACCCCTCTTTAAGACATGCTCTAATTATCCTTTCGTTATTTTATACTACCTTTTAAGAGTGAATCATGTCTCCTAAACCAACTATTATGCAATCCATTAATTATCATCCCAGTATGTCTTTGGATATGGCGCACAAACGAGCCGACATGTTGGCTAAGATTCGTGAGTTTTTCGCTCAGCGTGACGTGCTGGAAGTGCAAACACCCCTTATGTCTCAATCGGGTAATACCGATGTGTTTGTACCCTCGATAACCGCTAATGTAACCGTGCAAGATCAGCGAAAAACCTATTATTTACATACGTCTCCCGAGTTTGCTATGAAGAGAATGCTGGCAAGTTGGCAAGTGGCACTCTATCAGATATGCCCTGTTTTTCGGGATAATGAAGTGGGTAGCCGTCATAACTCTGAATTTACAATGCTTGAGTGGTATCGCCCTGGGTTTACCTTAAATGACTTGAGTCATGAGTTGGCTGATTTAATGGCGGTGTTGTATGGGCACCCTCAAATAATGACGCATTACAGCTATTCGCAAGCATTTTTAGATTATGTTGGTATCCATCCGTTATCTGCAAGCTGTGACGTGCTCGCTGGCATTGCGTCAGATAATGGGCTAGGCGGTTTGGATTTAGGCGATGATCATCAAGGCTGGCTTGATATGCTGTTTAGCCATTTGGTAGAGCCAAATTTGGGGCATGAGATGCCCACACTCATTATTGACTACCCACCTGCTACTGCCGCACTTGCCAAAATTGAAACAGATAAAGATGGTAATAAAGTTGCCCGCCGTTTTGAGCTATATATCAATGGTATTGAGATAGCCAATGCCTATGATGAGCTGGCAGATAGGCAGGCATTGCAAGCTCGTTTTGAGCAGGATAATATCGACCGAGCAAAGCGGGGACTGCCTATCATGCCCATTGATGAGCGTTTGTTGGCGGCTTGCGATGAATTACCAGAGTGTAGCGGTATTGCTCTAGGCGTTGACAGGCTTCTGATGGTTTTAACAGGTGCTAAAAGTATCGATGAAGTGATGGGCTTTACCATAGCCAAAAGTTAAAACTTTAAACAGTCGAAAAATAATCTATGTACTCGTTTGATGATAAGTTGATTAGGATATAAAAAGATGGCTCGGATAAATATGTCACACCTACCTTTTGAGGTCAGTAATAAAACAATTTTGATAACCGGCGGTTCAAGTGGGATTGGAGAGAGCACAGCCTATTTATTAGCTAAGGCAGGGGCGCATGTGATATTAATTGCGCGTTCGCAAGATAAGCTAGAAATAGTGAGAGAGAATATTATTAATGCAGCGGGCAAAGTGAGCACTTATAGCTGTGATTTAACAGACACTGCCGCTGTGGTTCATACCGCTCAGAAAATCTTAAGCCATCACAACCATATTGACGTGCTGATTAATAATGCGGGACGTTCGATTCGTCGTTCGGTGCGTGAATCGTCGCAACGTTTTCATGATTTTGAACGCACCATGGACATCAATTACTTTGGTGCAGTTAAGCTTATATTGGAGCTGTTGCCCAGTATGATAGAGCGCAAGTCTGGGCATATTATCAACATATCGTCTATTGGGGTATTGGCAAATAGTCCTCGGTTTTCGGCTTATGTGGCATCCAAAGCAGCGTTAGATGCGTTTAGTCGTTGCCTAGCTGCCGAAGTGAAGTCCAAAAATATCCATATCAGCACCGTTTATATGCCACTGGTACGCACCCCAATGATAGCACCTACTAAGCTATATAAATACATGCCTGCTTTAACGCCGGAACAAGCAGCTGAGATGATAGCAAAAGCCATTATCGATAAGCCACCTAGCGTTGCGAGTACGATGGGAAAATTTGCGTCTGCAACTTATGCGTTAGTGCCCTCAATTAATGTGGCGATACAGTCTGCAGGTTTTAGTATTTTTCCAAGTACGAAAGCGGCACAAACCAAAGACCGTAAGCCTAACCTTATGCAAAAGGCTTTTGCCAAAATTTTACCTGGCGAGCATCATTAAATGATGTCAGTTGGTAAAAATAATATTTATCACACCAGCTTATTCAGCCCATCGGCAAACTGCTTCTTATCTTTATCTGAATAGGACTGATTTAAGTGTCATTTTGAGATTTAAAAGACTGCATAATTTGACTCAACGTTTCTGTATTCTTGGTAAAGGCTCTACAACCTGGGCATAACATGAGATGAGTATTGAGACGCAGCTTTTCGCGAGCAGTGAGCTTTCTTTCTTTAGCATCACTGGCAATTTGGGTTATTCGTAGGCAGTCTTTCATGTTAATCCTAATAAAAGTTCTGTGACTATAGTCGAACAAGCCAGTCAATCAAGCCAATCAAGTTTAAAAGTGGTGTGAGACAAGACATGTGAGCGTAAACACTACTAGCTCTGGCTGAGAAGACTTAAGGCAGTGGTTTAACAATATATCTATAGTCTTTGATGCTCAATATTGACACGCCTACTCAATGTCATAAAATCTGTGTTTAGGTGGATTCGAACCAGCGAATGCTTAGACAGGTTTGTAAACCTAGCCTTGCTCTATGCATTAGTACGTAATAATAACTGGTACTAATTTCAAGAGTTTGACATATTTCACTGGTGCCAAGCTCAATGTATTCACGCATTAAGAAGGCGCGAGCTTGTTCACTGGGCAAATTAGTTAAGCAAGCTTCTAAAACTTGCCAAAACCCTTCCGATTGAACCTGAACGTCTGGATCACTCCAGCTGTTATCAAATTGGCTAGGCTTACTATTTGGATACCAAGACCCTGCTTCATCAAATAGAGCATCTATCAAAGTATCTTCATTGCCATCTTGCATATCAGATAAACTAGACATCGTAGTATATTTGCTGTTTTTGCGTATATTATCGACAATCTTATTTTTTAAGATGGCAAATACCCAACTCTTAAAGGCCGCTTCGCCTTTAAATTGATCCCCATATTGTAGCGCCGCAATAAATGTTTCTTGAACCACATCTTCAGCTAAATGGTAATCGCCCAATTGGGATCTGGCAAAAGCAAGCATTTGCTGGCGCACTGACGCGACAAATTTAGGCGTAACTTTACCAAAATCTTCTGCTGAGGATTTCGTGTGGTTTGTCATAGAAGGGCTCGTATATTGGCTTTATAAAAACATATTAATCATTATGGTATAAGTTCCGATATTGACGCTTAAGCCGAGAGGGGTTTAACCAATAATCTAAGCTCATATAGCGTCCGCCGCCATAAAACAAAGTAACCAACAACATGATAGCGTATGTCGCCGCAAACTCGATACCATTGTTTAATATAACAAAATTACCTGTTTCAGTCAGCCAGTCATAGTTGCCATGCGTTTGTAGTATTTCACGGGCTTTATCTAAACGAAGGGCAGCTTCTTGAGAGTTAGCAAGACTTGCGTCACTGCCCCAAAAGCCAAAGCTATTCATTAGGCTTGACATGCTTGTGTCTGGATTGGTTGGCGTAATGGCATACCAGCCATTTGCCCAGTGCACACTAACCATGGCCACTAACATAGTAATAATAAGTGAGAATGACACAAAACGTGTACCTACGCCAAGTAATAAAGCAAAACCCCCTAATAGTTCTGCGCCTATGACCAATACAGCCATAAGGCTAGGCATGGGTAATCCCAGTCCCCAATCGCTGTTGCCAAACCACTGAACAATATCTGAAAAGCCAGTTACTTTGTTCCATCCTGCGCTGATAAAAATAGGCGCAAGATACAAGCGAATCGCTAACGGAGCTAAAAAACTCAACGATTCAAGTTTTAGAGTGCCTCTATTTAAAGGTTTTAGCAGATTAGAAAGAGCATTCATGGGTGTGCCTTGTGCTAATTAAAAAGGAGTATTAAAAAATGATAAAACGGCAAATACAATCTAGAAGATAAACAATGAAATAAAAAGTTGTTATTTACGCCTCTAGATGCGCTATTGGTAACTCTTTTATCGGTTACCGACTATTATATGAAATTGACTATAGTTCAAAGGTTGGAAATAAGATGCCTTGTTGGGATAACTGCTCAAGCAAAGGCAATCCAAATTCGATTAAAGTAGTCTTGTTGTCATAGCCAAGCATCTGAGCAAATTCTTCAAGTAGAGAGGCCAGAGCAACAGGGCTTATTGCAATAGGCACTTGCGCTTTGATGAACTCAATCAAGGCGTGGGTTAGTGCATTTGTTTGCATAAATTCGACACTCTCATTTTTACGATAAACAATAAAGAAACTGTCGTCTGCTGAATCTGGCAGTTCATCACTACTGATCGTATGTACTGGCCACTGATAATGTAAGTTCTGCACCGTTGGGTTAACCGTCAATAAGCTATTGGTTGGTGCATGATCCTCCTTTGATTCTGTCCTATCAGAGTTATCTGAAGTTGAATCAGGAAGTGTTTCAACCAGTAGCTCTACCCATTCATAGTGTGCGAGCTCGGCAAAATAAGGCGGTAGCCCTAAACGGTCAAGCTGTTTAGGTTGACTTAGGTAGTCAACGAAGCTTTGATTAATCTCAGTAAAGTAGGGGCTATGGCAGTGATGATGTAAGAAAAACTGCTGACAGATTTTTTGCCAATCCTCCAAACTGATAAGGGTTTGGCAGACAGGAAAGCATTGAGTCAAAAACCCACAGACATTATTAAAAACAAGCGTTTGATAAAGCTGACTTACTCGCTCGATTCTACTTGAAGGTAGGCGGCTAGGTTCAGCGCCTTGATAGGAATGGTTATCCGAAGACTGCCTTGGTTCAATGGGTAAAACCTGTGATGAATCCCCTTTATCTTGAAGACGTAGATACTGCCCAAAACTATTTTGGAATTCGGCTAGAGAAGGGGCTTCAGAAAATACTCTGCGGGTACTGGTAGAATGATTTAAATAATTTTCTTGTTGAAGTAAACCTTCTGTTTGCTGTTTAAAAGACAACATGGTAGCTCTCCTTTTGCAGAGATTGGGGGCAATTACCATTTATAGTCTGTTTAATATAGGTTGTTGAGGAGTTTGCTTTGTCTGCTGTATGAGCATTTATGATATGGCTTTTATCGGAGCTATTTGTATGAAGTCTGTTTTTACCAGAGCTATGTTTACCAGAGCTATGTTCATAAGATTTCTGCTCACAAATGCTATTTTGTATCTGCCTGATATGATTAACTTCTGATATTAACTCTGACAAGTCCGGAAAATTAAAGTCACGTTCAAGGCACGTAGGTAGACGACTCGCAGATACACCTGTTTTATTTTCAATCAGTGTGTAAGCGTCAGCCAAAAGTGCCCAAACGGGATCTATCACGTTGCTACCATGAGTATCGATGATAAGACCATCGTCATCGATAAAATGTCCAGCCACATGCATATAGCAAGTTCGCTCAAGGGGCAGTTGACGTAAGTAATCATGTGCATCAAAGCCGAAGTTCTGACTATTCACATAGATATTATTAACGTCTAGATGTAATAAACAGTCTGCTTCCTCAGCAACGGCGCTAATAAATTCGGCATCACTCATATCGCTGTGCGGCGGGACAAAGTAGTATGACGCATTCTCAAAACCTATTTGGCGCCCTAGAATGTCTTGTGCCTTTTTAATACGATCAGCGACCCAGTGCACTGCCTCTTCGGTACAGGGTATGGGTAGTAGATCGTATAGGTGTCCTGACTCATCGCTGCACCAAGATAAATGCTCCGTATATAAGTCAATATTGTGCGTATTCATAAAAGATTTTATGTTGTGAAGCAGTGCTGTATCTAACTGAGCGGTACTACCGATTGATAAAGATAAACCGTGACAAATAAAGGGATGTTGCTCACTAAATTCACGCAACTGTCTCGCGTATTGCCCTCCCATTTGACCATTAGAATTAAGCCAGTTTTCTGGAGATATCTCAAAAAAATCAATCTCGGATAAATCTGCATCCCTCATTTGGTTTAATAATTCACGACGAAATCCAAGCCCTGCACCGCTGAGTTGATGGCTGCTAATCTCTGTCGTTTCTGATGCTATAGACGTTGGGAATGTTGAGGTCATGATTATCCTTAAAACTTTTACTAATGAGACTTGCTGATATGTGGCGCTATATAGTCTGTCCAATGCTAAATTACGGGTTAAATAATGCTTAAATGACTAAGGTTATACCCTCGCTAGCCATAACATTTTTATAGCGTGCACTCAGTTTCCTTGCCGTCAGTTTAAATGGGTTTGACAGTCGTTATATAGTTAGCTTCCTAAATGTTTGGGACGATATGAGCCTTGCTAGATAGGGCTGATTGGAAATCAGTGGCTATTTTCACTCGTTTAATTGTCTCGATAACTGTCTTAAGGCAATAGGAAACTAACTTTATCGATCTTTATTACTTTTATTGCTCTTTATAATGAAATGATGGTTTACTGATTACCACCGCATTTGGCTTCGCCACATTTGCCGTCAGCTTTTTTAGCGGTCTTCTTTAAATCAGCACCGCATTTGGCATCGCCGCACTTAGCATCCGCTTTTTTATCCATAGTGGTGGCATGCCCTGCACATGATCCGTCTGCTTTTTTATCCATTTTGTGAGCAGCGCATGAGCCTTCTTTAGCTTTGCTGCTATTTTGATAGCCGTCGTGCATTGGCTTGGTGGAAAATGGATTGTTAGTGGCACAACCGCTTAAAGTAACTAGAGAGCCTAAGGCTAATGAGGTAAGGATTGATGATTTATTCATAATAGTTTCCATATTTTTGAGTGAATTAATGTTTGAATGAGTGAATAAAAGTGGCTTTGCAAGCTTATTTAACCTGAAAGCTATTTGCCTAAACTTTTATCACATTCTATTGTTAAAGGGTTGAACGTCAAATTAGATGTATATGGTGTCAAATACATTCGCTATGTTGTTGAGCTTCCTGAAGGTACGTCTTGTACTCTCTACGGTCGATAGTCTTGTAGTGCCATCATTTGAGTTCAAAACTTGAACGGATGGAATATACTAACGACCATATTAGCTCCCGCATTTGCCTTCACCACACTTACCCTCTGCTTTTTTGGCAGTCTTTTTTACACTGGCACCGCACTTAGCATCGCCACATTTACTATCTGCTTTTTTAGTGGTTTTTTTCACACTAGCACCGCACTTTGCATCACCGCATTTGGCATCATGAGCCTTGCTATGGCTTTGATGTGCATTTTGCATAGGTTTGGCATCAAATGGATTTGCAGCATTGGCTCCGCCCATTGCCATGAGTGAACCTAGCGCTAAACTGGTAATAACTGACATTTTTTTCATGATGAACTCCATTGATAATAGGGATTAGGTAAAGGTTATGAATGAACAGTTTCAAAACTTAAGCCCTGTAAAAGATGTGTCATCAATAGCAATGGCAAGTTATTGTACTGTTATAGATTAGACGTAAGAGGGGGGCGTTTTCTTACACTTATTTTTTAAATATTTAAAAATAAATATTCATGGTTAGGCTAACCTATTGATATTAAAAATAAATGTTTATAATAAAAGTTGCTATAAAGTAGAAAAAAGTTCAAATAAAAAGCTTATTGAGTAAAAAGGGTTAGGTAAAAGAAAGTTGAGTGAAATAACGAGACTGGACACGCAGACAACGTAGCACGGGAGGGTCAATATGATTGATGTGGCAAAACAGATAGATGCCTATTAGATAGCTTACGTCATAAGAGACAGTATTTTATCTTGTACGGCTGATCACCAAAATGATGAAATTATCATAAAACAATGGCTTGAAAATAAGACGCCAAGAAATATTAAAGACTGGATTGCCCAGAATTTTGCTTTAGTCTTTAGACAAGACGACACTGACAAGATAGCAGGATTTATTTTAGTGTCAGAAAAAGGGGCGGTGTTACTGAATTATGTTAGTCCCGATTGTCAAAATAAAGGAATTGGCGGTAAATTACTTGAGAGGATAAAAGTACAATATCGGCAACAAGGCGTAAAAGAGCTGTTTGCAGAGTCAACGTTAACCGCAAAACCATTTTATTTAGCGCATGGATTTAGTGTGATTGAGGATGTGTTTGAAAACGGCTGCTTGGTTGCTCATCGAATGGTTGTGACTCTCTAATTACGGCAACCCATCTATCAGCCCATCAGCGCACCAACTTACTTACCTCATTTGCAAAGCCACAACCAATGACTTTCAAGGTAATCAGTGGCAATTTTCGTACTTTAATGGTCTGGTTTGCCACAACAATAAAATAGCAGGTGTATTGTGCGTATTGTCATGAATCACAGTTTTAATGATGAAGCCATAACTGCTAATTTTAATACAGTGTTGACCTCCCTAGATGTACTATTTTCGGTAGGCCGCCTTGTACTTCAATTATCCGCCTATAATGCCTAGAATTAAGTTCTCAACTGGAAACATGAGGGATTGCAACGTATAATCTCGGGTTTTTTAACACTCCTGCAAAAGCTGAATAAAATTATCAACTTTAGTCTCAGGCGTTGCCCAAGAGGTAACAAGTCTTACAATGCTACGATTATCCTCAAGCGTTTCCCATTCATAAAACATAAACTCAGCTTTTAATTTTTTGATGACTTCTTGAGGTAAAATAGCAAAAACTTGGTTGCTCTTGGTATCAGAGCTTAGTTGATAGCCACTATTTTGTATTCCCTTTGCTAGTTTCTCTGCCATAGTATTGGCATGAGCACATAATGTTAGAAATTTATTATTTTCTAATAAAACACAAAACTGTAGCGCTAAAATATAGCCTTTAGCCATCAATCCACCATGACGTTTAAGGTAGATATTGAAATCAGTTGCAAGCCTAGGGTTTGGGATAACAATTAACTCTCCAAACAATGCTCCCATTTTTGTGCCACCAATCCAAAAAATATCTGTAAACTGAGCTATATCAGCTAATGTTAAATCTTGATGAGTGCTGGCTAGTGCAGCACCGAGTCGTGCCCCATCCATTAACACTAACATATCATGTTGACGGCAATAGTCTGATAAAGATTTTAGCTCATCATAAGTGTATACCGTACCAATTTCAGTAGCGTTAGATATATATATGGCTTTTGCACGAACAACATGTGGCTTCTTAAATGCATGACGTTTTCGTAGAGCATCCACAGCTTCTACGGTTAATTTACCCTCCGCTGGTTCTGCTAATATAATTTTATGTCCTAACGTCTCAATAGCACCCGCTTCATTGATGGCAATATGACCAGAGCTACAAGCTATAATCCCATCAATCGGCGACAACATGGCATCAATACAGACAAGATTCGCTTGTGTACCCGTCATGCAAAGATGTACAGCTACCTCATCACTTTTCTCGTAACCATCATTAGTCAATTTCTGGCGAATAATTTGAGTAATTTTATCGGAGTAGGTATCAAAGCCATAGCCTTCATATTGTGTCAGATGTAGGTCCTGAATGGCGTTGATGATATCTGGATGGGCGCTTTCACAGTAGTCATTCAAGAAAAAGTACATAGGAATCTCGTAGATAATCATGCAAGGTTAAAATCGATTTATTTAGCTCATGGATTTATCGTTATTGAGGATGCGTATGAAGGAGGGCGGACGCTTGGTTGCTCATCGAAGGGTTGTTACTTTATAAAGAAAGGGTTTAAAAGAATGATAGCTACTCTTTAGTTCTACCCAACCATTAACGCACCAACTTATTCAGCCCATCTGCAAACGCCTTTTTATCCTTATCAGAATAGGGTTTTTGACCACCCATTTGGGTTAAATCAAGTACCCCAGTAGAGCGCATGGTGTCCATAAAGTCACGGGCGTTTAGCTTTTGCTTGATGTTATTCTTATCATAAATAATACCATGTGGCGTGAGCACTTGCCCACCATTGGCTAGCACGTCATTGGCTAAAGGAATATCACTGGTAATGACCAAGTCGCCGTTTTCGACATTATCAGCAATATAATCATCCGCCACATCAAAGCCCGAGCCAACTACCTTCATGGTAATCAGTGGCGATTTTCGAACTTTAATAGTCTGATTTGCCACAAAAATAGCAGGCGTATTGGTACGAATCACTGTCTTAATAATTAAGTCTTTAACTACTAACGGGCAAGCATCGGCATCTATCCAAATTTTCATTTAGCTAGACCCATTGGGTTTGGTAGGGTGGCAACCAGTTTTTTTAATGCGGGCTCTAGATTAGCCACATCATTAGGCATCAAGGTTATGTGTGCAATTTTGCGGTCTTCCCGCTCCTCTTTATGATAGGTATGATAATGGGTGCCATCGATGCTTAGTACCTCTACAATATTTGGATAGTTGCCCAACACGTTAATCATAATAGAGGGATGGACGTTGTCGGTATCGCCAAGGGGTAGACCAACCACAGCCCGAATATGATTTTCAAACTGGCTAGTAACCGCACCCTCAATGCTCCAATGACCAGAATTATGCACGCGTGGGGCAATTTCGTTCGCCAGAATGATATCCTTGCCCTCACTGTCCTTGCTGACAAATAGCTCTAGTGCCATTGTGCCGACATAGTCTAGGTGGGTCATGAGTGTTTCGATGGCTGATGTTGCTGCAGGCAAGAGATGACTGGTGCCAATCGCTGGGGCTTGTGATTTTGCCAAGATTCCGTTGTGATGATAGTTCTCGACCAAGTCATAAGTGCGCATAGTGCCATCTTGAGCACGGCTTGCAATAATCGATACCTCACGGCTAAATTTGATAAAGCCTTCTGCTATTAGCGGTGCAGGGGTAGGCGTTAAGTCTCCTTTACCGGTTACTGCATCGCCAAGCACTTGCCATGCCTCATTAATATCCTTTGGCGACTTAACCACAAACTGCCCCTTACCGTCATAACCACCACGGCTTGTTTTTAAGACTAACGGTGTGCCTAATCGCTCACAAGCAGTGTTCAAATCAGACTTTGAACCGACCGGCATGAAGGGCACAGTGGCAATAGCCAGTTCATTAAACAAGGTTTTTTCTGATAAACGATCTTGGGTAACTTGTAGTGCATGTGGCGGTGGATACATGCCTTGTTTGATGCCTTTATCTGCCAAATCTTTAAGTTTACGCACTGTTTCTAAAGGGGTGTTTTCGAACTCTAGGGTAAACACATCTGCGTTAGCAATAAACTCATCGAGCTGGTCACTGGTAAAAACCTCGCCAAATAAAGATGCAGGGCATTTCGGTGCATCCTCTAAAAAGACGCAACGGTAGCCAAGGGGTAGTGCAGCCTCAGCGAGCATCATACCGAGCTGGCCGCCTCCAAGGATGCCAATGGTACGAATCTTTTGATTAGCAGGGTAAGCGTTAGCTGTGGTCATGATGGGCTCGTATTAGCAGTTTGATTGGTCAAAAATACAAAAAGGTGCTATTAGCACCTTTAATTTAAGGTTTGGATCATAACGATAATTAAGATAATTAAATAGTCAATCTGAAAACAACCGTACTTTGTCAAAGTCGCTAACCCTACTGTTTGTAGAGCTCTCATTCACAGGTTAGTGTTCAGATTGGCTATAAGTATAACAGAAATTATTCTGGTTATAGCGTCAGTTAGCCTTGCGATAAGTCAGATTGGCTTAAGCAGTTATAGCTAATTATTAATAATACCAGGGGTTGGACTGGCTAAAATAGTATTGGTTTGATTTTCACGGAACGCAATCAACTGTTTGGCGAGACTGCCATCCTGTAGCGCCAGTATCTGAACGGCTAATAACGCTGCATTATAAGCGCCCGCCGTACCTATGGCTAAGGTGCCTACCGCAACTCCTTTCGGCATTTGTACAATTGACAGTAGACTATCCCAGCCACTTAAGGTAGATGACTTTACAGGCACTCCTAACACAGGCAGCTCGGTTTGGCTCGCACACATGCCTGGCAGATGAGCCGCTCCTCCGGCCCCTGCTATAATCACTTGTAGCCCTTTGGATTTAGCCGATTTAGCATAATCAAATAGTTTATCTGGAGTGCGGTGTGCTGAGACCACTTCACATTCAAAAGCCACGCCAAAGTCAGCGAGCAATTGCGCTGCCAAATTCATGGTTGCCCAATCCGACTGCGAGCCCATAATAATACCAACTTTAGCTGTGCCCTCAGGAGACTCAATAGGGTTGGGTTGCTCGGGTTGCTGTATCTTTGACACGGCTATATCCTTTAGAAAAACCTCAATGATACAAAATTTTTACATCAATAAAAAGTGTAAAAGTCATAACTTTGTATATTTAAAAAGCATTAGGGCGTAAGGCCATATAAATTATGAGGATACCCCCTAGTCAGGAATGTATTGGACAAAGTTATCTTTTGATAACGGCATTGGGTTAGTAGTGTCAAATAGGTAGGCCGTTAAATAGCCAGAGCCCGCAGCGGAATAATCTGTACAAACAACTTGTGGGCTAAGCGGTTCTGGTGTGCCTTGCATCCAATAATGACCCACAAAAACAGGCTTGGTTGCTTGTAGTTTAAAGTCAACATGGTCAATCATAGCGCCTTGCGGAATCTGTGCTAAATCCGCAGGCATGGCCCGTGCAATATCAACAATGCGCTGGCCGCTAAGATTATCCTGCCACCAGTTGACTCGTACTCTTGAGCGTACTGTGCCATCTTTATCGGTAAAAGTAACATTCTCTGGCAACGGTGCCTCGATACCTTTAAGAACACGTTCTAGTGCCTCATATTCCACTGAGCCTTTCTGTCCGGTGCGCTGCAAAGCATCTTCAGTTAATCGATTAGCTTCTGCCAACAGGGGCTTAAGCACGTTCATCTGATCGACATGCCAGCACGCATGAACAAAACAAGCGTGCTCAGTCTCAATCCATAATGGCAACTCGTAGAAGCGTTTTAGCCAATATTTATGACGTTTTGATCCAAAGGGAACTTCATTTAGAAACTCTTGGTGCTGACGAGTATGTGTGGTGTTATGAGCACGTAAATAATGCGAACTATCTGACCGCTTATTTTCAGTAGCATAGGCAAGGGCGTTGTATTCATGATTGCCCATCACGCAATCTGCAACCCCAGCATCAATCATGGCATAAACAATCTGTAAGGTTTCAAGCTCTTCTGTACCCCTATCGATCAAGTCGCCAATAAACATGGCACGATGACCTTTTGGCGGTTGATAATAAGGATTGCCAGATTTGAGATCAGTGTGCACGGTATAACCAAGCTTATTTAACAAGCCTTTAAGTTTTGTAGCATGGCCGTGGATATCGCCAATGACATCATAAATCATAAATGCACTGCACCTTTTAATTACTGATATTAATTACTGATATTTATTACCGATTTTGATTGCTGATTTTAGTGGTTTTTTGCTTAAGTCATTCTTCGCTTAAGTTATTCTTTGCTTAATTAGTATACCGTATTGTCATATTCGTATTGAATCCTTCCCCCAAAACTAGAAAAGCACCTGATAACAGGTGCTTTCCAGCATTTTTTTACTTAAAATTAGATCTTACTGGCTTATGTTTTGCGTGAAATAAAACTCACAATAAATAAAATAACTGCGATTGCTAAGAAAATATAAGCAAAGTTTTTGCTTAATCCAGCAACACCACCAAATCCTAGGAAACTAGCAATCAAAGCGATAACGGCAAATATGATAGCCCATCTAACCATAACATCCTCCTAAAAAAACCTAAATAAAAAAAAGGGAATATAACGTAGTTAAGTCTAGAGTGTAAAATAGAGTTGGACACTCTAAAACTCTCGATTCTTAAGTGACCCGATTCTTAAGTGAAATGCTAAGAACTTTTAAACAAAACGCTCACAACACTTTAAGAATAGCCGATTCAATTGTAACGAGAGTAAAGTATTGTTATCTATTATAGGTAGTACTGTTTTAACATCATATTTTTCGTACGTTTGTAGAGAATGTGCGCTAAGCTTTAATAACAACTTTAAGTTTAATAGGAAAGATTATGAAAGCGTCAGACTGGTTCGCAATAGAGTGGAGTCAGGCCGTTGGCATTGTGTTATCTGCCATTGGTATTTATGTTGGATTAATGCTATTTACTCGGCTAATGGGGCTACGTAGCTTTTCCAAAATATCTAGCCATGACTTTGCCATGACAGTAGGGGTAGGTAGTATTTTGGCATCTACTATATTGTCTAAGACGCCCTCATTAATTCAAGGCTTAATAGCTATGGCCATATTGTTTATCTTGCAAGCAGTCGTTTCTGCGCTGCGCCGGAATATAAAACCGATTAAAGATTTAGTAGATAACGAACCTTTAGTTCTGATGGCACATGGAGAATATCATTGGAATAACCTCAAAAAGGCTAACTTAGCTAAAAGTGATATTCAAGAAGTGCTTCGCAAAAATGGGCTGAAATCAAAAAGTGAGGTATTTGCCGTCGTGATGGAAACCACTGGTGATATGAGTGTCATTAAGCAAAATGATGTTCAACCTGATATTGACTTATTTGATGATATCAGAGAGTGTGAAGACTTGATTAATAATGAAAGATTTAAGCGTTAATTCGTGCACTATGTTTAACAACCTGTATTCATAAGCTAAAGTTAGGGTATTTAGGGTTGTGAGTCCTGTTATATATATGGGGCGTAAATAACACTATAATGACCCATCCATCAACTGAACCATTAAAATGACAAAAACACTTAAAACACGTCTAATTGCTTCCTTTGTTGAGCCTTATTCTCGCTACCAATATGCAGACATATTGCATGCTTTTAGACTGGGAACCGCTGTCGTAGTATCTCTGATTGCCAATCATTTCAGCCAATTTCCGCATGGCGAATGGACCACCATTACCATTTTTATTATTTTGGGGTTGCTACAGTATCAAGGTGCTATCTATACCAAAGCCAAAGAGAGAATACTGGGCACGCTTTTGGGTATTGGTGTGGGTCTGAGTCTATTGTGGTTGGGGCACCATCTGCTCACAGGTATTTGGTTATACTTTTTACTGATAGGTATTATCAGTGGCATTATTGGCTATCATGCGGTAAAGCAGCTGGGTTATATTGGTTTATTGACGGGTATAACCATGTGTATGATTATCTCTAGTACCAGTGATGTGGCGAGCGACGGCATGTACCGCGCTCTAAATGTGTTGATAGGTACTTTAATCGCCGTAGCAGCTACCTTTGTTGTGCCCCTAAAATCCACCCTTATGTGGCGATTTTTATTAGCGAAAAACCTCGATGCCTGTGCTGATATGTACGATGGCGTTGAAGCTCATATTTCAGATCCTAATATTGTCCCGACTCATCAAGATACCTCTAACATCAGGACGGTAAAAGACAGTGGCGGAAGTTCGAACGCCTCACAATCCATTGAAAGTGTAAGTGGGTCAAATTTTGAACAACAGAACCTCGTTAATACAGAGCAAACGGTGCAAGCTCATATTGATTTGGGGGCAACAACGGCAACGTCTTTAGATGGTATGGCAGACCATACTGAGGCAAGCTTTGTTGATACCGATATGGTACAGCAATTTAAAAAAATCAATCAGCGTTTGCTGAGAGTACGCGGACACATTGCTGCAACCGCAAGCGAATCTGGCATTGATACCCCAACATTGGATATGATTCAACGTACCCATCGTAATATTATTGGTACGATTGACTTGCTGCTTAGTGCTGCACCGCATCTTGCCTATATTCCCATTGATAGCGAAAATCGTGTGCTGCTGGATCATTATCACCATGAGCTGACACAGGCCATGCGCCATATGGCAGCAGTACTTAGAAGCCCGAGTGATGAGGTGTTTCGTCCCATTACACGTATTCCGGTCTCTACTTACCCCAGCGTCCGCCACTTAGAATTTGAATGGAAAGGCTATTTTTGGCTGACGCAAACCTTGCAAAGCCAGCTGCAAAGTTTGAGTGACTTATTACAACACAGTAAAGATAAGTGGTTTGCCGCGTCGGGTCTGCGTTATCAGCGTCAAGAGCAGCGTCGCATCCATGCACATGGTGGCGAGAGTGATTTAGATGTTTGAGACTTGATAGCAAAAGCAGCTTAGTCTTACCCTTCATGTGTGCATCGCTTTGCTTGTGTGACTTGCTTATCTAAGCAAATGCCTGCTTATAAATGCCCAACTTATAAATGACCATAAATACCTATACATAAATACCTATAAATGTTCATAAATGAATATCAATCACTGACTATCAATAAATGACTATAAGGGACTATGCATCAAACTGAGGATCAACTTATCATAGCGTCTTGAATACTTTTTAATGAACGATCTTTAATCAATGCTCCTTAATCAATGTTCCTTAATCGATGCTCGTTAATCATTGCTATTAAGAATACCTCAACTCTCACAAGCATAAATTCTCTATAGCTAATAGTGTCAATAGTGGTTAAGATATTATAATAAATTTTGATTAGACCTACCTCATGCGATAGCATCTTGTTAGACAGGATAAAATAAATCGTAGAAAATAATGAAAATAAGGAGCAAGAAAATGGCGAACAATGAATTTGGTAGCGTGTTTTTTGATGAAATGACAATAGCGTCATATGATGGTCAAGCATGGTCAGACACCAGCCTTGTGCCGTCAAATAGCTTATCACTGCACCCTGCCACTCATGTTTTACATTATGCTAGCACTTGTTTTGAAGGCATGAAGGCGTTTCGTACCCATGATGGCAAAATTAATATATTCCGAATTGATGACCATGTTCGCCGTATGCAAAATTCAGCACGAGCCTTATATTTACCAGTGCCCGACGCCGAGCAGCTAAAATCAATGATTATTGACCTGCTTGTCAAATACCGTGATGAGGTTCCCGCCTTTCCAAGCGCTGCCTACATTCGCCCCACGCTTATTGGAACCGATCCCTCCATTGGCCGAGCCGCAGCTCCCAGCGAAACCGCTTTATTGTATGTGCTAATATCTCCCGTTGCCGATTACTTTGTGCCGGGATCAAGCATGCGTGTGCTGCTCAATACTACTGACTTACGCTGTGCGCCTCACTTTGGCGCAGTAAAAAGTGGCGGTAATTACGCCTCTGCACTTGGGCTTGTCATGAAAGCCAAAGAGAAATACGGTACTCAGCAAGTCATTTTTGCGCCAAATGGCGATGTACAAGAAACTGCAGCCGCCAATTGCCTACTTATCAACGAACAAGAAGTGATTACCAAATCGTTAACCAGTGAATTTTTGCCCGGTATTACCCGTGACTCCGTTTTAAAAGTAGCACAGACGCTTGGGTACAAAATTACTGAACGCGCCATTCAAGCTGAAGAACTTATAGAATGGACAAAAACAGGCGAGATTGCCTTATCAGGAACGGCTGCCGTATTAACCCCCGTGACCGAAGTGGTCTATCAAGATGACATTTATCCCGTCAAAGGCGGCACACAATCGCCAAACACCGTCAAAATCCGTAAAGCTTTAAACGACATTCAGTGCGGCCTAGCTGAAGATTCTTTTGGCTGGATTACGCAGATTTAATACAATTAAATAACAACGTTTAAAAAACAAAAAAGAGCCTCAATTCAATTAAGGCTCTTTTTTTATTTGGCATTGTATTGAGATTTTAGAATGAATTTATCATGTTTGAGGCAATTCACATTGCCTATATTATGGGTTAAGGTGTCATACGTACAAGACTTCCATCCTTTGAAATCTCAATAACATTTGAATAAATGGCTAAAACCTTTTGTTCAATATCATGGTCTGATAGGCGATTTAACGGTTCATTTGGTTGTTCAGCGAGAGATTGTACCAAGTCAGGCAGTTTGACCCATCCCTCAGTATCTTTGTTCACGTTATTCAAACGTTTAATCGTTTTTTGAACCTTTTCAATAAATGGCGTAAAGTTAAACTTTCTAACAAACATCTGGCTATTTTCTATTTTAGTTTCAAACTTCACAAGCTTTTTAAGTAAGGTAGAGAGTTTAGAGCGACCATAGGTACGAGGGTCAAAGTCGGGTTTAACGTTGTTAATATATGTTCCAACAGTAGACAGACTTGCCCAGCCATCATCATCAGAGTTGTCTTTAATAGCTCTATAAATGAGATTTAACGTTGGCAAATCTATTTCAGTCTTATCTGTTTTGTTTGGATCAGGCGTGGATTGTTCAATATCGTCTTTGTGCTTTGATACGTTATTTATAGTCTTTTTTTCATCAGTAGTAGGTGCTGGTTTAGGATGATTGTCAGACTTTAAGTGATGGCTATTTGATATTTCTGAATTAGTATCTAAATTAGAGTCTATGTTTTCAACATAGATAAACTTATCACATGCATTTACAAAAGAGGATACGGTTTTCTTTTCGCCAAAACCATACACCAACAGCCCGCTCTCACGGATACGTGAGGCTAATGGCGTAAAGTCACTGTCGCTAGAAATAATACAAAATCCATCTAAATCTCCAGCGTAAAGTAAATCCATGGCGTCAATGACCAATCGCATATCTGTGGCATCTTTTTGAGCCACATAAGCAAACTGCTGTACTGGTGTGATGGCATTCGGTAATAATTTATCACGCCATGATTGAAGTGAGTCCACACTCCAATCGCCATAAATTCTTTTGACACTTGCAATGCCATACTTTGCAATTTCTTCTAGTATCGCTTCAATATTGCGATGCGAAGAGTTATCAGCGTCAATCAATACGGCAAAACGTTTCACTGAGCAACCTCAACGGCATCTACATTCTGGAAGCCACGTGGTAATTGGCTGCCCCGGTTGCCTCGCTTGCTGGTATAGTTGGCTAAATCATGCGGCTTTAAGGTCACATGGCGTTTGCCAGCAGTGATGACCAAACTGTCGGCGTGATGGAGCGGGGTCACGGCAATCACTTCTTCGCCTTTTTTAAGGTTAATCAGCTTATTGCCTTTGCCCCGTTGCTGTTCAGGCAACTCATCGATAGGGAATATCAGCAAATAACCGGCTGACGTGACCACCGCAATTTGGTCCTGTGCGGCTTTGTCCAATGTGCTTTTTTCGTCTGAGCCATCGGAGCTGTCAGACACTTCTTTTACGTCAATTTCGGCAACGTTTAGCAGGCGTGCATTACCTGTAAAGTTGATGATGTTTTTACCTGCTTTTTGGTTGGTGTCTAAGTTACCAAGCGTGTTGATAAATCCATAACCCTGTGAGCTAGCTAAGATAATGCGCTGGGTGTCATCGCCAGCGAGTAGCTGGGTAAACTTAGCGCCAGCAGGAGGCTTTAACACACTGGTTAATGGGTCGCCTTGACCACGCGCTGACGCTAACGTGTGCGCTTCAATGCTATAGCTTCGGCCAGTGCTGTCCATGATGTAAATCTTCTGGTTGGATTTGCTTCTGACATGGGCTTGATAGCTATCCCCTGAGCGATAACTCATACCAGCGGCATCAACATCGTGACCTTTCGCTGCACGGATCCAGCCTGCCTGCGATAAAATAGCAGTAATGGGCTCGCTTGGCACAAGGTCAGACTCTTTAAGCGCAGTCGCCTCATCACGTTCAACAATGGGCGATATGCGCTCATCGCCGTGTTCTTTCATATCCGCTGTCAGCTCTTCAGCCATCAGATTGTTTAAACTATCAGGGTTATCAAGCAGCTCTTGAATGGTCGCTCGCTCTGAGGCAAGCTCATCTTGTTCGCGTTTAAGCTCAATTTCCTCAAGCTTAGCAAGCTGGCGCAGGCGAATATCTAGGATGGCGTTGGCTTGAATCTCGGTTAAATCATAGCGAGTCATCAACTCCATTTTTGGATCATCTTCTTCACGTATAATCCGAATGACCTCATCAATATTGAGGTAGGCAATCAGTAAGCCCTCTAAGATATGCAAGCGCTTATCAATCTTATCGAGGCGGTATTGCAAGCGGCGGGTGACCACATTGCGGCGGCATATGAGCCACTCGGATAAAATTTGTTTTAGATTTTTGACTTGTGGCTTACCATTAAGGCCAATCATATTCATATTGACGCGGTAGTTGGATTCTAACTCTGTACTGGCAAATAGATGACTCATCACTCTGTCGACATCGACACGGGTTGAACGCAGCTCTAACACAATACGGCAGAAGTTTTCGTGATCCGATTCGTCATGAATGTCCACTACCCAAGGTAGCTTTTTGTCGGTCATGAGCTTGGCAATTTGTTCTTGAATTTTATTGCCAGAGACTTGATAGGGGAGCGCGTCGATAATAACCAGATTCTTTTCGTTCTTATCAACGTGATACACCGCACGCATTTTATAACTGCCACGTCCTGTTTCGTAAATGGCTTGTAAATCTTTCTTAGAAGTTATAATCTCAGCTTTGGTCGGTAAATCAGGCGCAGGGATAGATTGGGTTAATTGCTTGACCGAAAGATCAGGGTTTTTAAGCAGACGAATCGCCGCCCGTACCACTTCATTTAGATTATGTGGCGGAATATCAGTTGCCATACCAACCGCAATACCTGTCGTACCGTTTAGCAGAATGTTGGGAAGACGGGCGGGCAAAGTAACGGGTTCTTGCATCGAGCCATCAAAGTTATCTTGCCAGTCTACGGTACCTTGTCCTAGCTCAGCGAGCAGGGTATTGGCATAGGCGGACATTTTCGCTTCGGTATAACGCATCGCCGCAAATGACTTTGGATCGTCTGGACTGCCCCAGTTGCCTTGACCGGTAATAAGCGGATAGCGATAACTAAACGGCTGAGCCATCAATACCATGGCTTCATAGCAAGCAGTATCACCATGTGGATGATATTTACCAAGCACATCACCCACGGTACGAGCCGACTTTTTAGGTTTTGCGGTCGATTTAAGCCCCAACTCACTCATGGCGTAGACGATGCGGCGCTGAACAGGCTTTAAACCGTCGGCAATATTAGGCAGGGCACGATCCATAATGACGTACATGGCGTAGTTTAAATACGCCTGCTCAGTAAATTCAGCAACGGATCGGGTATCCATTGGCTCACTTGGGATAGGGCTATCAGGGGGACTTATAGTGTCAGACATAATGAGAGGGACTGCCTTATTGGTTTGAGATTGTTAACAGATTGTTTTTCTTTTAGAACCTGTATTCACAACCTATAATTGGTTGTTTTCGCCTAAAACAAGCCACTATTATTAGTTAAAGTTAGGATTAAATAGAGTGATTATTCAACCCGAGCTTTTAACTTAATGGTGCCTCGTATTGACTCATTTTATTCTAAAAATCTCCTAACTTTAGCTAATGAATACAGGCTCTTAGTTTTTTGAATAAATAGTTTTTTGGATGAATAGCTATTCAATGTTTATTAGTTATTAAGTTATGAATAGGTTTGCAGTATCCTAGCTTAAATTGCTGCAATAGAAAAGACGATGTGTGCGTCATACGTCAACAGATGGCGCAAAGAAGTCGTCAAGCGTCATCGTAGACATAAGCATTATGGTGCTTTTTATACAATTCATATGATAAAAGGTCATTTATCAGATGGCATCATTAACAGGATGTTCATTGCGCCTCATCATCATATAGGGGTATAGCCAAGGTATGGGTATAGCCAAGGCATTTATAACCCGTCTAGCTATTTAGATCGTATTGACTTTTTAATTTATCATATAAGTCATTAGGCATAAGTTTTATATATAAGAGGGCATTAATGTGTTATTTTTGGGTATTAGACTTTCAAATAATAGCATTTTGGAACCAAGCGTCCTGTTAATACCAGCATTGACCGTGAGTAGAAACAGAAAAAACAGACCTGACCCGTCAAATAAAATATAATTTTTTCATAGATTTTTGATTAGTATAGATAAAAAATCTATGAAAGAGTAAGTATTAACACAGGAGATCTACAGGTTATGGATAATCATGACACCCTCATTCGCTATAACGATAAACCTTGGTTAAAAATCTATGAAAAACTAGGGGTGCAGTATGATGTGACACTGCCGCCAGCCGATACCAGTTTAATAGACATATTCGAACAGTGCTTTATGGACTATAAAGGTAAAACTGCTTTTGTATGTATGGGCGCCGCGCTTTCTTATGACGAGTTAGACCAATATAGCCGAAAAATTGCCGCGTATTTGCAGTCACTAGGGCTTGAAAAAGGCGATAAAGTGGCGGTCATGATGCCAAATATTTTGCAATCTCCTGTGACAATACTGGGGGTGTTGCGGGCAGGATATACCTTAGTAAATGTTAACCCATTGTACACCTCTAAAGAGCTTGCGCACCAGCTAGAAGATTCTGAGGCCAAAGTACTGTTTATATTAGAAAATTTTGCTAAGACCTACGCCGATATCGGTAAGGATCTGGTAGATCACGTCATCGTGGCATCTATGGGCGATTTAATGGGGTCGTTTAAAGGCTTGCTTGTCAATACGGTTGTACGCCATATTAAAAAGCTAGTACCAGATTACGCCATTAAAAACAGTGTGACTTTTAAAAATGCTTTAAATCGATTTTCTACGGGGCATTATAAACGTCCGAACAATATCGTTTTAGAAGATGTTGCCGTGTTGCAGTATACGGGCGGTACCACTGGCGTGGCTAAAGGTGCCATGCTGACTCATGGTAACTTGGCAGCCAACTTGATTCAGTGTAATCTGTTTTTAGGTGAGGCGTTTGATTCATACAAAAGCGAGCAAGCGGTCATTTTAACAGCGTTGCCGCTCTATCATATTTTTTCGTTTACCGTCTGTGGTATGTTTGGGTTGTATCGAGGATGTATTGGGTTGTTAGTGCCGAATCCTCGTGATTTAGATAGCTTGATTAAAGCTTATAAAGCGTATCCACCTGCATTCTTCCCAGCTGTTAACACGCTGTTTAATGCGCTTGCCAATGATAAGACGTTTCAAGAACTTGATCACAGTATGCTGCAGATGTCTATGGGTGGTGGTATGGCGGTTTTAAAAGATACCGCTGATAAGTGGCAGAAATTAACGGGGAATATTATCGTACAAGGTTATGGGCTGTCAGAAACGTCGCCTGTCGCGTCAGCAAATCATCCCCGAGTGTCAACTGAATTTACGGGCAATATTGGCACCCCAATGCCCGGTACGGAAATGGCAATTCTAGATGAAGAGGGTAACGAGGTTGAGCGCGGAGAGCGTGGCGAGATATGTGTGCGTGGGCCGCAGGTTATGAAAGGCTACTGGCATCGTGAAGAGGCCACACAAGAGGTTATGACCGATGATGGTTACTTTCGTACCGGTGATATTGGTATTATGAGTAATGAAGGTGTTTTCACTATCGTTGATCGCAAAAAAGATATGATTATTGTTTCTGGATTTAACGTCTATCCAAACGAAGTAGAAAATGTCATGGCAGATCATCCAAAAATCTTAGAGTGTGGTGTCATTGGGGTTGAAGACAGCAGGACGGGTGAGAGACCTAAGATATTTGTGGTACGTAGCGATGAGAGTTTGACTGAAGAAGAGGTATTACAGTTTGCCCATGATAACTTAACGGGATATAAGCGCCCGCGTATAGTTGAGTTTATTGATGAGTTACCTAAATCTAATGTCGGCAAAATACTGCGTAAAGATTTGCGTAAGCTTGAAGCGTCTAGATAGTCAAAATAGCAGCAAGCTTTGACATTATCTCTGCAACAAGAAACTGCCAATAGAATTAATGTAGACGTTATATTTGTAGGCTGTAAGAAGCTATAGGGTTCACGTTTAATCCTTTACATAAGGTTAAGTGTTTAATAAACAGTATTGTGACCCACTTGAGTTTGAGAGGGGATACGAAGGAGAAGAGAGACCAAGGAGAAGGGATACGCGTCGCCACCGTATCCTTTTTTTAGTATGGATCAGGTTTTGGTTTACAGTTAGTTTTTTGTTTTAATTTCCATTTTCTAGAATGTTTTGATATAAGATAAATATAATCACGAACTGGTTTCTTATGAAGATTATTATCTTATTAATTTTCATCTTATTTTTTATCTTATAAAGAAACACATAACACGAATTAACAACATCCAACGATTTTACAGGTAATTTAATGACTACAGCAGACAATCAAGACTCTACCCATGTTATAGACAGCCACTTACATGGTACCTATCCGACATTTCCGGAGATTCTAAGCGATCGCCCTTGGCTTGAAACATATAAGCGTTATGGGTTGTCATCATCCATTGATATGCCGGCAGATGACACCTCATTACTTGATGTGTTTGAGCGTAACTTTGCTCGTTATGGCAGTAAAGATGCTTATATCTGTATGGATGCGTCTATTACGTATCGCGAGCTAGATCATTATAGCCGTCAGATAGCGGCCTATTTACAGTCAATAGGGCTTAAGAAGGGTGATAAAGTAGCAGTAATGATGCCTAACGTACTTCAGTACCCTATACTGGCACTGGGTATTATTCGTGCTGGCATGATATTAGTTAATGTTAATCCTCTGTATACCTCGCGTGAGCTTGAGCATCAAATCCATGACAGTGGGGCTAAGGCCTTATTTGTTATTGAGAACTTTGCTAATACCTATCAGAAGGTTGTTGACAAAGGTGATATTGAACATGTGGTTGTGTGTAGCATGGGTGATATGCTGGGATTAGTAAAAGGGTTTGTGGTTAACATGGTAGTGCGTCATGTTAAAAAGATGGTGCCAAGCTACTCACTTTCAGGTAGTAAGACCTTCAAACAGGTGCTTGAGTCTGTTTCTGCGCATCAATACGAAAGGCCAACGCTAGATTTAAGTCATGTTGCTTTACTACAGTATACTGGGGGCACAACTGGTGTGGCAAAAGGTGCTATGCTGACTCATGGCAACTTGATTGCTAACATGCTACAGATAAATAACTTAATCAGCGCGGCATTTGAAGATACACCGAATAAGACGGAGATTATGTTAACAGCTTTGCCTCTGTATCATGTTTTCTCATTTATGGTCTGTGGTCTTTATTCGATGTATGAAGGTCTTGCTGGTTTACTCATTCCAAACCCGCGTGACTTAGATGGTCTTATTAAAGATATGGCTAAGTACAAGCCTGCTTATATTCCAGCAGTCAACACTTTATTTAATGCATTAGTCAATCACAAAGACTTTAAAAGTCTTGACTTCTCGAACCTTAAAGCTTCTATTGGTGGTGGTATGTCAGTATTACCAAGTGTTGCTAAACAGTGGCACGAAGCAACAGGTTTACCTATCGTGGAAGGCTATGGACTATCTGAAACCTCCCCTGTGGTAACTTTTAACCCTATGACGATTTCAGATTTTACTGCAAAGATTGGTGTACCAGCCCCCGCTACTGATGTTATTTTGATTGATGATGATGGTAATCTTATGCCAATTGGCGAACGTGGAGAGATTTGCGTCAAAGGACCACAAGTCATGGTAGGGTATCAAAACAGACCTAAAGAGACGGCTGATAGCTTCACTGATGATGGCTATTTCAAGACTGGCGATATTGGGATTATAGATGAAAAAGGATTTATCAAAATTGTTGATCGCAAAAAAGATATGATTTTGGTGTCTGGTTTCAATGTGTATCCTAATGAGATTGAAGAAGCAATGACAGAGCATCCAAATGTATTAGAGGTTGGGGCTATTGGTATACCAAGTGAAGAACGTGGCGAGGAGCCTAAAATATTTGTGGTCAAAAAGGGTAATGTTACCGAACAAGAGTTACTTGATTTTGGCAAAAAACAGTTGACAGGTTATAAACGTCCTCGCCATGTACAGTTTGTTGATGAGCTACCTAAATCAAATGTCGGTAAAATCTTACGTAAAGAGTTACGTAAGATGGAAGGTTTAGATTAAACGCATTTTGCAAACCTGATTGAGGCTCACACTTGGCGCTAGAATTCAGTGATAATGATTGAGCTATCGCGCTGTTTAAAAGGGTGTGCCTTGCTATTGAGTAGCCATGACGTTACGATAACAGCAAATAGATACTAAACAACGATTTTATAAACGAGCTAATTTATAAAGGATACCGCTAAACAATGCGTATAGATAACCGTCAGCATGATGAACTTCGTAATATAACTTTTGAACGAAACTATACCAAACATGCCGAAGGGTCAGTACTGGTCTGTTTTGGCGACACCAAAGTACTGTGTACAGCCAGTGTTGAAGCAGGCGTTCCTCGCTGGTTAAAAGGTAAGGGTCAAGGCTGGTTAACCGCTGAATATGGCATGTTACCGCGCGCCACCAACACTCGTAACCAACGTGAAGCCGCTCGTGGCAAGCAGTCGGGACGTACTCAAGAGATTCAGCGCCTGATTGGTCGGAGCTTGCGTGCTATGATCGACATGAGTAAACTTGGCGAGAATACAATTTATGTTGATTGTGATGTGATCCAAGCAGATGGGGGTACCCGTACGGCCAGTATCACTGGTGCGGCTGTTGCATTGATTGATGCCTTAGAAACCCTACAAAGAAACAAAAAAATCAAAGAAGATCCTCTGATTGGTTTAGTGGCTGCTGTCTCTGTTGGGGTTAAAAATGGCGACATATTGCTAGATCTAAACTATAGCGAAGATTCAAGCTGTGATACCGACCTTAACGTGGTAATGACACAAAAAGGTGAGTTTATCGAGATTCAAGGAACAGCTGAGGAAAAGCCTTTTACCCGTGCAGAAGCAGATAAAATGCTTATTGTCGCTGAAAAAGGTATTGCTGATTTAGTGAAACTACAGCAAACGGCATTGGGCTGGTAATTTCATAGGCTAGACTCAAAGGTTAATTATGCTACAAGTGACTGACCATGGCGCCAATATAACCCTCTCTGGCAAAGCGAAAGGCTTTGGTGATGGACTGTTTTGGTTTGCAAGTGCCTTATTGATAGGCGCCGTTGGTGTAGCACTGGCGATGAGTTTACTTCCTGAACGATTAGCCATTGGCGCTTTAGCTGTTTTGATTATTGGTAGCTTTGTGTTTAATAGGCTGCGCTCTAATGCTAAAGCGGCTGAGGTAATTAATAATGGGGTTCTAAAAGTACAAAAGGGTATGTTTGTGCATAATGTGCTTGGTAAACGGCAGCAAATTATTATTCATGCAAATGATAAGGTTCAGATTAATGGCGCAGAATTGCTGATTACTGATGTCAATGGCAACGTTAAATGTCAGGTATCAGGGTTTGATTCTCCTAAAGAAGCACAAGTGATGCAAGCTGTGCTACAGGGCCAGAAGTTTGATAAGCGTAATGCTAATATAAGAATGCAATCAAACTAGGACACTGCCTAATATGAGTCTTACATTATTTTTTAAAAAAGCCTGTATAAAAAAAGCCTGTATAAAATAGTATACGGGCTCTTTTTTTGTGGGTTTAGATGCGGTAATAATGATATATTATTCAAACTAATACTAAATACTGTTTGTTACCTAGTAACAGTTTTAGACTACTTGACTATAGCATCAGTAGAATCCGTCATCCAAAGATAATACAGTCAACATAGTGTATAGATTGAGGTTATTACCATGACTTTACCCCTATTTAAACCCAATTTATCTAAATTAGAAGCAACGACGTATAAAGTTAGCGTAGCAATAATAAGAGTAGCAAACCTACTAGCAGATCTGAAGATTAGAACATTTACCATCACTTGCATGGCTCTTAGCACAATGCCCTTAGCAAGCGCTGAGGATTCAATCTATCAGGCGGATGAGTGGCAACCCTCACAGCTTTTTGCGTTGCAAAGCACTCCATATAGTAACTTACCCATGCAACACGCTTCGATCGTTCAGGCGTCAGAGTTAATGGCTTCAGAGCCTGCTAAGCGGGTATTGCGACAAGCAAGAGTAATGACCTTGAACCAAAGAGTCATCGTCGGTGGTGGCTGTTGGGACTATTTAAATATGGTATTCTCAAGAGCGACTGTAGGCCGTGATACAGTGCTTAAAGGTAGCTATGAAGCAGGGCCCTATGCTAGTCGTGAACAATTGCGCTCAGGAGATTGGCTGTATTTTATCAATCATGGATATAATGATGTCGAACACAGTGGCCTATTTATTGGTAGGGTAGAGCCTGACAGCAGTCAAGCTCTCATTTTGAGCTATGCAGGAGAAAATCGCCAAGAGCCGGCTCGTTATAAGGTATATGACTTAAGTCATGTCTATAATGTCATACGGCCTATATAGTTAGACTGTCTCAAATAAATCCGCTACGGTATTTGTTGACCTTCCTCAATATACTACTTGTTGTCCTATCTAGGGTTGGTCGCCTGCGTTTTAGGGAAATTAGTAGCGAAATTATTTAAGTATGTCACTATTAAGTATGTCACTATAAAGGGGAGAGGTTTGACAGGTTTTTTAATTTGACGGGCGTGTTAAAAGGGTTTGACGATAACCAAGCACACGGCTCCAATCAATACAAATACAGGCATTTCGTTAAACCAGCGCCAATACACATGCGTTTTATGCTGAGGGCTCAACGCAAGTTTCTTACGATACGCCCCGCACATACCATGATAAGCGGAGAGCAGAACGACGAGTAAGATTTTGGCATGTAGCCAACCTTGCGTCTTATAAACATCCCATCCTAGAAATACCATCCATAGGCCAAACACCCAAGTGGCTATCATCGATGGTGTCATAATGCCGCGATATAGTTTACGCTCCATAATCACAAAGCGATCTTGGCTAACTTTATCTTCACTCATCGCATGATAAACGAATAAACGTGGGAGATAAAATAGGGCTGCAAACCAGCACACCATAGAGATAACATGTGCTGCTTTTATCCAGTTAAAGTAGTCTGCCATAGGTTAGTTACCGAGTTAAGTGCGTGTTAAGGATTAAGCGCTTTTATAACTCATTTTTAAAAGGTTAGCCAGCCTATTCTCTAAACGATTAGTTAAAGTGTTAGGCTGTTAAATTTTGTGTATATGGCTACGTGTACCACTCATGGCATTAACAACAGGTACTGTAGAGGGCATTGCTTTAGTAGGCTTAAGCCCAAGTTGTGCCATTAGCCTATCATCATTAGATTGGCTAGAGTTTCCTGTGGTTAATAGTTTATCACCATAAAAGAACGAGTTTGCGCCTGCCATGAATGCCAATGCTTGCTCAGAGTCAGATAGGCTCTCACGGCCTGCTGATAGCCGTACATAGCTTTTAGGACAACAAATACGTGTCACGGCAATGGTACGAATCCATTCCAGTACTGGCAGTTGGCCCTCACTGATGACTTTATCGCCAAGAGGTGTGCCAGCAATGGGCACCAGTAGATTGACAGGAATAGACTCTGGTGGAAGAGGCATGCTGGTAAGTTCATAAATCCAATCTATACGGTCGTCACGGCTCTCTCCCATACCCACAATACTGCCACTACACACATTAATACCAGCATCACGCACGTTTTGAATGGTGTCAAGGCGGTCATCATAGCTACGTGTGCTGACCACCTCATTATAATATCGGCGCGAGGTATCTAAGTTATGGTTGTAATAATCAAGTCCAGCTTCTGCAAGTTGTGAGGATTGCTCTGGGCTAAGCATACCCAATGTCATACAGGTTTCCATCCCTAAGGCTTTGACTTCTTTGATAAGTTCAGCGATATACGGCATGTCCTTTTTACTTGGGTGCTTCCATGCTGCACCCATACAGAAGCGTGATGAGCCTGATGCTTTGGCTCGTTTAGCAGCGGCTAGCACTTTATCGACTTCCAGACGTTTTTCTGCCTGTAGTTTGGTTTTATCGCGGTGATGTCCTGATTGTGAGCAGTAGCCGCAGTCCTCAGGACAATTGCCTGTTTTAATAGACAATAACGTACTGATTTGAACTTCATTTGCGTTGAAATGCTCACGGTGTACAGTTTGGGCTTTAAGGAGTAAGTCCATAAAAGGCAACTCAAAAAGCTCAGCAATTTGGTCACGAGTTACTGGTGCGGTATCCAAATTTGAATGCTCTAAATCTGTATAAGCGGCGTAGTCTAAACTATTATTCATATTATCGTTAGCGGCAGAGTTGGGCTCTGCAATTTTTACCAAAATCGTCATGCTACAATCCTTTGCAAATTATTTGTATAAGAGTGTGTTTCAGGCATACCTAATGAAGTGACCTAATTCTTAAAATTCAAATAATTCAGTTAATAGAGTATATATCTAGGGTTTATGTGTACAATTGTACCATTTATTTGATGATATTAAATAAACGAAAAACGCCTAAAGCGCATGATAGCGTTTAGGCGTCCAAATAGGCTTATTATAACAATACAATAGTCTTACAATCCTATCATCTGACAGCAAACCGCTTATTATAATCGAGTATGATGTAACGATTAAGAACGCAATGATTAAAAATTAGGGCGTATTTTTATTAACCTTACTTATAAGCATAAAAAAAAGAATAAAAGGTCGCCAAACAGGACTGATTTAAACCAAAACAATGAAATATTAACGAGAAATCATCCAGAGGTTAGCGCAAGTACAGCCATTTTTAATGCATAACCTGTAGATTATTGTCAAAAAGAACATGCTCTCATTAAGTCTGTCCAATCGTTTGGTCATTTCGACAGTTTATGCTTCAACATTCCAATAACATTTGAAGCTAAGCTTTGTGCTTTATAAGCATAGGGTTTTGCCTTTTGAAGCAAAGGCTTAATCTCTTCTGGTATCTCAGGGACGATGTGTTTAGACAGCTTATTAAACCACATGAGTAAACTGTAATCGCCCTCCATGCTCATTTCTTTTTCTTGCACTGCCGTCATAAAAGCAGCCACATTACCACCCGTCAATAATCTTATACCAGTCGCTGAGTCTTGAAAGTCAATACTAAGGTCTGGCTCAACGGCTTCGCCACTATATTGACTAAATTTACCTTCTTCAAAAGTATAATAACGAGAAACACCCGCGGCAGCGCTACCAATTTGAATGGTAACATTGCGGCCGTCTAATAGCGCAGCGAAGTCTTCATTATCACTATTTGCCAGCATAGATAAACGATAGCCAACTGCTGCTAATAGACCATCTAATGGGTCGGCTTTGATATTTAGTACAGGAATAGTAAACATAGTAGTGTCCAGAAATTAAACAAAAGTTAATAAAGTGATGTCATAACGATAGGTTAATATTTAATTAATACCTTTATTTATGAGTGATGTGATACTTCCTATTATTATGCTTTTTACACTGGTTTTCAATGCTCTTGTTGTCAAGGTACGGCCAAAATCATTTACAAAGGTAATTAATAAAGCAAAGAAGGCAAACTCTGCTAAGCTTGCCTTCCTTTTTTGCTGTACATGAAGCTTGCGAAACAGTTAGTTATGGAATCTAGGTTTGTAGTTGTTATAAATTGGCGTGTGCTCGATATAATTATCAGAGTGTGCCAATGGCTTTGAGCCTCTTTTCAGCTTCATACCCTTAGTAGCGCCAGAATGGGTAGGTGTTCTAGAATAGCGATATGCTAAAACAAGGCTTGGTACAAACCAAGTGATGGCAAGCGATGCAACATAGCTATGCCATATGTCAATAGTAAAGGTGCTGGCAACAACAGATTGAATACCCTCTACTACAAGCCAGTAGCCCATACCGCCAAGCAGATACGCTAGCAGATAGCGATGATTCGATAAGAGTGTCGCAAAGATGCCTATGGCAATAAGTACTAAGCCAAGTGTAGACCATGAAATTACGCTGGAAAACCAATTGAAGTTGGTGGCCAAGATTATGCTAGGTGCCATTTTGATTGCCTCATGTACTGTCAACAAATACAACATCAAAAGTCATGTTGAACGGTGTAAGTTGTTTCTCATTGATTGTTATTATGCTTGTATTTTATGGAAATAAAAAGACAATGACTAACAATTTACGACAGTAGCTGTCGTGTTGTTCTGCCAAAAAATAGGCATATTTTTGCTAACCTAGACAATTAATTGGTTTGGAACAATTTTTACCAACAAATATTTTATATGAAACTTTTGTGACAGTGTTATAGAAATATTTTGCGCTAAATTTAATCTCCAAACTGTCATAAAAGTTTTATTTGTATGTAGTATTAAACGGATTTTAATAGCAGTGTTATACCAACTATTTAAAACCAACTTTACAATAAATCTTGAGCAGCGTATCCCAAGACATAAAGCACCCCTTCTAGTCCAGTTGCGTTAATGGCAGCATCCGCACGTGAACGCACAATAGGCTTGGCATGGTAAGCCACCCCTAGATCTGCATAGGCCATCATGGGTAAATCGTTTGCACCATCACCGACACAGACAACCTGTGCGGCGTTAATGCCAAGACGCTGAGCCACCTGCTCAACCAAAGCCGCTTTGCGCTCACCATTAATGATGGGTAGGATGACATTACCGGTAACGATATTCTCTTCTATATCAAGCTCGTTGGCATAGACCTCATCGATGCCAAGCTCTTGGGCGATGCGCTGAGCAAAATAAGTAAAACCACCAGATACCAGCATGGTGTGATAACCAAGCTTTTTTAAGTTGGCCATCAAGGTGCGTGCACCAGCTGACAATGTTAATTTACTTTGGACTTCATCGAGTACGTCAGTTGATAAATTTTCGAGTAGGGCAACACGGTTGCTAAATGACGTATCAAAATCGATTTCTCCACGCATTGCAGACTCGGTAATTTCGCTGACTTGCTCGCCAATCCCTGCATGCTTTGCCAGCTCTACAATTACCTCTTGTTCGATTAAAGTGGAGTCCATGTCAAAACACACTAAACGATGGGGGCGTAACATTTTGGCAAGCGAGATAATATGACAGTCTATAGCTGCATCACCGCCCAGATCTGCTGTAATCGGTAATGTATCAATAAATTGGCGCAGATGTGCGGTTATACCGTCATCTAAAAGACGAGCAGCGGCCGCCTTTTTATTGGGCTGCATGGTAGAGGCATCTGTTGGCAAAAGCACATAGCGATATGTAAATACTGAAGTTAGCCGGTCACTACCTGAGTGGTCCTCTAAGTTATCATGTGCATAAGGTACTTTAATAATTTGCCATAAAGGGTTATGGGTAGCCCATTCCTTAATATGTGATTCAAATTGAGTCTTTTTATCTGTATTCCCCTCATTAATAAGAGCTTGTTGATGTACAACAACTGATAGCGAGAATACTGGTAGGGTTTCAAGTTGCTCAATTAGATCAAGTGATATTTTATTATTAGAATTATTTAAATCGTCAAGATTAACATCGTCAAAGCGTAAATGACGTGGCAATAAGTCATTGGCTTGTTGTAATGCACGCAGCCAACCCTTTAGGTGCTGTGCCATTCCGGATCCAAAGCTGGCAAAGTTTGCCGTGATCTCGGAGGGTGTTTTTTCTGTACTGAAGCTGTTATTTTGATAATTAGTTGTAGTATTTTTTGTCATGGTCAGCTAAGCCCCTTGTAAGCGTACGCAAGATTAGGAATAATAGGACGTGCCAGAATTAGAGCACCCCCTCATCTTTTACAAAAGTTTAGCATAACATGACGTATTTAGCGCCACGGCAAGGCCTGTTTGCCATAATTATTCTTATTAGTTTTTTTATTCAAGCGACGTTGCTGATTATCAGCACCGATCAACAGCTTGATGCGCTTAAAAAGCAGACAGCAGAGCGGATGTTAGTTCAGCTCGTTGACGAAGTTAAACTGCCTTTGTTAAGCAAAGACAAAGTCAGCTTAAGTGTTTTGACGGGTAGATATACCAGTGAAAACCATGTTGCAAGCGTGACAGTTCGAGATATCGACGATGACGTGCTGCTGCAAACGGGTCAAGCGCAACTGTTGAGTGGTGATGAGATTTCTCAGCCAGTGATTCTAGGCGACAATGTTATCGGTAAGGTAACCTTGACGCTACGGGACACGAGCAAAGGCGAAATCATTGCCTCTCAGTGGATATACATTTTGGGCTCCTTCATCGTGCATCTGTTATTGTGGCTCATTTATGGCTATATGGCACGGCCAACACGTGAGCAGCTTGCTGCATTGAGCCGAGATATTCAAGATCATTTGATTGAGCAGCAAGGCTCTAGGTTTATTAGTCGCTCACGTCGCAGTCGGCTGCCGGATGACAAGGTTGAAGACTATGACGATGGCTTGACTGACACCGTTAATGAGAGCAATACAGGTTTTGATGTCCATCAAGCTGTCAATCAATATGTACAAGCCCATCAAGACGATAACACCCTAGAGGATGGTCAACGTGCTAACGAAGACAATAGAGATGACGCACCGGCAAGGCAGACACATAACGACTCAAAATTTGCTAATGACGACATCGATGCTGCTTTAAATGATGATAATGCGCCCTCTGATAGCATCAGTACGTCATCAAGAGGATACAGACAAGGCGACGCAAGCAGTCAAGGTATCGAAGGTAATCCCCAACACATGTCGGCAAGCGGTACGATGCGACAGGGGGCTACCGTTCCCTATCCACGTAAAGTTTTAATGAGTAATCGCCCCATAGAGGTTGCGACAGTGCAAATTCGTTTCCACGATCCAAGTAAGCTGATTGGGACACTTGCGCTTGAGCAATCAAAGCCATACTTTGCTCTATGTACTCAGTTGTTGCAGCGTACACTTGATGAACTATTAAAGCAGCCGTTGCTATACGGCGTTAAGATTAACAATGAACCCATATTTGATGCTAATGGGGCCAATGTTGAATTTATAAACAGGGGTAGCCTCAGCAAGGCAGCCTTAGCCGCAGTGATGCTTGCCAAGGTTTTTGTTATGCTCAATCAAGTGACCTATATCAAGCACCGTGAATTGCAAAGATTTGCTTTAGAAGTCTATGCAGGTGTGAGTGATGACGCAGTGGCTGAAGAGATGCAACAAGTCGTGCGCCATAGAGCAAAAGCCAATGACGTGCTTGCATTATTACCTACTGAAGGTGTGAAACAGCTTAGCGGGCATATGCAATTGGAAAATTTAAGCAACCCAACAACAGTATATGAACGTGATTGCTCTATTGTTAAGGGCACCAGTGATGCGATGATGCAGCGGCTAGTTGAGGTAAGAAATGCTGTATTGTTATCCGGTCAGCGTTAGGTTCTGAGCATTGATATTGAAACAACAGCCATCACAATGAATTTAGCTAAGTTTGATGGCTATAATTGATAGCAGATTATGACAATGTAAAAATAACACTTGATGGTTGATGATTTTTATAAGATGATTCGCATATAATTTCAGGCAGCAAAAACCAACCAACAAAATCCGTCAACACTCAAATGGTTTAATTGTTAGATAACAAATCAAGAGGACAGTAACGTGAGTGATAATGATATTGATGATTTCGATGATGATAATTTCGATGATGATGATGACGCAAAAAAGGTGGATGAGCCAGATACAACGGCCGTTTTAACCAGTTTAGAGAAGCGCCGACTTATTGACAATATGTTAGAGGAAAAGCGTCTGGCGCGTGAGTTAAAAGATGGTTTTGACGATGATTTTGATGATGACCTAGACGATGATGACCTTGATCTTAGCGACGACGATTTTGACGATGATCTTGTAGAAGATGATGAGGATGACGACGTTTAATACCCTTATTATGTAATACCCTCATTTTATAATGCCTTTATTATTATATAAGGTTACATAATCTTATATAGCCCTATAACAGGGATTTGCTTAACAATATTTATCGCGCATTGCTAACCATGGTAACGCTTTGTAGCCAAGCCAGAGGTTTGCTATCTTGCAAGCTATTTTTTTACAAGTTACTTTATTAAACTAACCGTTTACCCTATTAACCATGTGTTTAATTATTTACTGAATATACGTGTTATCTGATAATTCGACCGCCAAACTCATCCAATTTTTAAACGTTTCAATATTTTGATTTCAAGCTTCTATATTAAGTGTCTAAGCGATAAGCACGCAGATACAGACACATCTTTGACCTCTTTAAAACAACCATTATAAGAAGATACCACGATGACTTTAGATGACCTAAAAGATTACCTCGATTCTGATGCCAATGAACATGGTCTAGATAGTATCGCCACCCATGGTTTTTTAATGGCGACGTTGGTAGGTAAGCCCCTGCCGAACTGGCTTTCATTATTGTTTGAAGGCCAAGACAATAAAGTGGATGACAGCGTAAAAGAAGCTATTGAAGCATGGCGAGATGAGCTTTTTGAAAAGTTAAAAAGCGAAGAGGGCGTTGAATTACCTCTTGAAGCCAATGAAGATAGCGGCGAAGTAGATTTCTCCTTTGAGTCCGATTTAACTGCATGGTCAATTGGCTTTGTAGATGCCATGTACGGTGATGAAAATGTAGATTGGTTTGACGATGAAGACACTGCCGAAGATGTTGCTATGTTAACGCTACCGATGATGGTCTTTAGTGGTATCGATACCATTGATGCTGAAGGCAATACAGGCGAAAATGAGGAGTTGGCAGAAATTCGCCGCGATGAAGATGCGCTGGCGCAAATGGCTAACAGTATTGAAGGCAATTTAAGTGAGTTGTTTTTATTGTTTAACACGGATGACTGATTTTTTGATTGGATAAAGAATACTATGCAACTTTCAAACCTAGAGCACTTACCGGGATATACAATTACTGAGCGCTTAGATGTTGTTTATGGCAGTACAGTGCGCTCAAAGCATGTGGGTAAGGATATATTCGCAGGTCTAAAAAACATCGTTGGTGGTGAGTTGACTGCTTACACTGAACTGCTTGAGGAGTCCCGCCAAGAAGCAGTAGAGCGTATGAAAGTAAAAGCGGAAGCTTTGGGCGCTGATGCCATCGTCGGGTTGCGTTTTTCTACTTCCAGCATAGCGCAAGGGGCATCAGAGCTATTTGTATATGGCACGGCAGTCAAAGCGGTGCCCTTACCCTCAGAGCCTTATCAGTCGCATCATGACCTAGAGCAATCTCACGCTGTTCAATCTGAGAGGAATCGTTTACCTCCCATGCCCATATTACCCGCTAAACCGTCATCCAATGACACTCATTAACGTTACTTTTTAATTTTACTAAAGGGCGTTTCAGTCATGGATATAGTGTTCGACTTTTTAATGAATAACCTCATTTTTATCGGCCTATTTGCCATTGGCTGGTTTTTTGGCCGTTATAATGAACAAGATCACCTGCGTCAATTGGCGGTTTCTGAAAAAGAGTTGGGTTATATTATTGTGTCTAGCGAACGGTTTTATCGGCCAACTATTGCCCCTGATACCGAAGGTGCTGTGGTCATAGGAAGTGTGGTTATTGCGCAAGATTACTTCAAGATGATTGTGGCAGGGATTCTTAACTTATTTGGCAAAAACCTAGTGACCTACGAGACGCTGCTGGATCGTGCCAGGCGTGAAGCGTTAGTACGCATGAAGCTTGAAGCTCAATTTATGGGCTATAATCAAGTGTTTGGGATACGTTTAGAGGTAACCAGTATCAATGCAACGGGCAGTATGGTCGAAGCCATTGCTTATGGTACAGCAGTTTATACCATTGATAATCCGAAGATTCCGCCACCGTTGCCGATGGTTTGATTTTAGTCATTCGTTAAATGTGGTTATTCTATCATCAAGATGGGTTTCCAAAGCTCAATCATTGTTGTGATTGAGCTTTTTCATATCTAAACGTTAACCATAAAATAGGGATATATAACTCTACTCTATGTTGATTTGATATGACGCTAACAAAATCCGCTAATCTGCGTTAAAATCACTCTATCATTAACTTTATTCAATCTATCCATTCAAAAGACCACCAAAAATAAGACAATTCTATTATGAGCAACCCCAACGCAAATACAAATTTAACTGAACTAACCACCTCCATCCAATCTGCTTTAAAACAATTAGAAAACGCCTACAACCCAAGCGATGTCGAGCAAGGTATGTATCAGCGCTGGGAAGATAACGGCTATTTTAAACCCAGCTTTGATAGCAAGGAGTCGTTCTCTATTGCCCTGCCACCACCAAACGTCACAGGTAGCTTGCACATGGGGCATGGTTTTAACAACGCTATCATGGACTCCTTAACCCGTTATCACCGTATGCTAGGCGACAACACGCTTTGGCAACCGGGCACCGACCATGCGGGTATCGCTACGCAAATGGTAGTTGAGCGTCGCCTTAATGCCGAGGGCATCAAACGTACTGACCTGACCCGCGAAGACTTTATTGACAAAGTATGGGAGTGGAAGGAAGAGTCGGGCGATAACATTACCCGTCAAATCCGCCGTTTAGGTAGTTCGGTCGATTGGTCACGTGAGCGCTTCACTATGGATGAGGGCTTGTCCAATGCGGTTAAAGAAGTATTTGTGCGTTTGCATGAAGATGGCTTAATTTATCGGGGTAAACGATTAGTGAATTGGGATCCGAAATTCCAAACGGCATTATCGGACTTAGAAGTTGAAAACCATGACGAAAAAGGCTCGTTGTGGCACTTCCGTTATTTCTTTACGGATAAATCGGTTAAAACCCAAGACGGCAAAGATCATGTAGTCGTAGCAACCACTCGCCCTGAAACCTTATTAGGCGATACAGCCGTTGCGGTCAATCCAAAAGATGAGCGTTATGCGCACTTAGTTGGCAAAACCATTACCTTGCCAATTACAGGTCGAGAAGTGCCGATTGTGGCTGATGATTATGTCGATATCGAGTTTGGTACGGGCGTGGTTAAAATCACCCCAGCGCACGACTTCAATGATTATGAATTGGGTCGTCGTCATGAAACGGCGCTGATTAACATCTTTGATAAATATGCCCATATCTTGCCAGCGATGGAGATTTATCCAGACCTGCAAACCCGTGATCCACAGCTTGAAGCAACACCCGAAGCCTACATAGGACTCGAGCGTTTTGAAGCTCGTAAACAATTGGTTGCTCAAGCCAAAACCGAGGGCTGGCTAGAAGACATCGAAGACTACCAACTTAAAGCACCTCGTGGTGACCGTAGTGGCGTGATTGTTGAACCGTGGCTGACGGATCAATGGTATGTGGCGGTTGAAGAGCTTGCCAAACCTGCGATTGATGCGGTGGAAGACGGACGCATCGAATTTGTGCCTGCCCAATACAAGAATATGTATATGGCATGGATGACCGACTTGCAAGACTGGTGTATCAGCCGTCAACTGTGGTGGGGTCATCGCATCCCTGCTTGGTACGACGATGACGACAACATTTATGTGGCACGTGACGAGGCGGAAGTACGCCAAAAGTACAATCTAGACGATAGCGTGGAATTGCGTCAAGATGAAGACGTGTTAGATACATGGTTTAGCTCAGGATTATGGACATTTAGTACCTTAGGTTGGGGTGACCTGCTTGTTAATAACAGTGCGGATGACAAGCGAGTGCTTGAGACGTTCCACCCGACCAGTGTGTTGGTCACTGGCTTTGACATTATATTCTTCTGGGTGGCTCGCATGATTATGCTGACCATGCACTTTATGAAGAATAAGGATGGTAGCCCACAAGTACCGTTCAAAACCGTCTATGTACATGGTCTAGTGCGTGATGGTAATGGTCAAAAAATGTCGAAATCGAAAGGTAACGTGCTTGACCCGATTGACCTCATCGACGGTATCGACCTCGAATCACTGGTCGAAAAACGTACCAGTAACATGATGAACCCCAAAGACGCCAAAAAGATTGAAAAACAAACTCGAAAAGAGTTCCCCGAAGGTATTCCTGCCTTTGGTACCGATGCGTTGCGCTTTACCTTTACATCCTTAGCTAGTACGGGTCGTGATATCAACTTTGATCTAAAACGGGTTGAGGGCTATCGTAACTTTGCCAACAAAATCTGGAACGCCAGTCGTTTTGTACTCATGAACTGTGTTGATAAAGTGGCAGAAGGCGAAGAGGTAACCGCATTACCCATCGACCAAAGCGCCAACCCCGACGTATGGGAATTGCCTGAAAAATGGATTATGAGTCGTCTTAACTCGACCATCAGCAATATCCATCAGCATTTTGCCCAATATCGCCTCGATATGGTCAGCCAAGATATCTATGAATTTATCTGGAATGAATATTGCGATTGGTATGTGGAGCTTGCCAAAGCCAGTCTCAATGACGACAGCGTCAGCAATGAGCGCAAAGCGCAAATTCGTTACGTGCTACTTAACGTATTAGAGACGGCGCTACGTTTTACTCATCCGATTATGCCGTATCTGACCGAAGAGATTTGGCAGACTATTGCGCCCTTGCTTGATCGTAAAAACACCGACAGCATCGTGATTGCCGACTATCCACAAGCGGATAATAGCCAAATCATCGAGCAGGTCGAAGCCGACATGGCATGGCTACAAGCGCTTATCGCTGGCGTGCGTAATATTCGCGGTGAGATGAAACTGGGTAATGCGGTGCGCTTGCCTGTGTTACTTGAGAATATTACTCAGGGTGAAACTGAACGTCTAAACCGTATCGAAAACCAGTTTAAAGCGCTTGCCAAAGTCGAAAGTCTGACTATCGTGAAAGATGGAGAAGATGTGCCGCTTTCTTCATCGAGTATGGTCGGTAAACTACGTATTTTAGTCCCAATGAAAGGGCTAATTGACCCGACTGCCGAGCTGGCACGTTTGGGTAAAGCGCAAGAGAAGCTACAAAAGCAAGCTGATGGTATCGCTCGTAAACTAGGTAATGAGGGTTTTGTGAGTAAAGCGCCTGCGGAGGTTGTTGAGGCTGAGAAGGCGAAGCTTGAGGAGCTGGAAGGTCAGCTTAAAGTGATGAGTGAGCAGATGGCGCAGTTAGAGGCGCTGTAGTTATTAAATATGTAGCAATTCCCGCTTTCTGTTCCTATCTTGCTTGCCCACAGTAGCTGTGACTACAAGCTAGTGTTGTTCCTGACTCAGCGATAACGCCCCTAGCTAAGTCACTGCAAACTATGGTCAAACAAGGATATCCACAACAATCGGGGCTAAACCGCTCTAACGGTTTAAGCTTAATAAATGGTTTAAATTTTCAATTAAGGGTAAATATTTTTTTTGGCTTAATACTAATACAGCAGATGGAAGTTTAAATGAAATATTAAATGAGGTTTATATATGTACGATACTGTTAAACAGATTGGTCATGGAGGATTTGGTGTAGTTGAGCTGATTGAATATCCTGATGGCACTCAATGTGCTAAGAAAACATTTCATCCAATGGATTCAAACTTGAGTCAGGATTTATTAAATAATGTGAAAAAGAGATTTAAGCGAGAAGTTGGAATTCAGTCTCAGATTGTACATCCTAATATTATGCCCATATTGGAAGCAGATATAGATTCAGATCCACCTTCGTATATTATGCCTTTAGCTACAACCTCTTTAGATAAGCAGATAAATAAGATTACAGATAGAACTGAAATATTAAAAATATTGCTAGATATTTTGGCAGGTCTTGAAGAGTTACATTCACTTGATATACAGCACAGAGACTTAAAGCCTCAAAACATACTTTTAATTGGTGATAAGTATGTAATAAGCGACTTTGGTTTAGTTTCAATTAAAGACACTCAAATCTCAGCTTTAACTCAAACGGGTATGAGGATGGGTAGTGACTTCTATACTGCACCCGAAATAGTTGAAGAATTAAAGAATGCATCTAGTAGATCAGACATCTATTCATTTGGTTGTATCTTACATGACTTTTTTAGGACTAAAAATAGAGTTCCTTGTCAAGTTATATATGATACTGGAGCAATTGCAGGAGATATAATTGAAATCTGTACTCGTCAAGACCCTAATGCTAGGTTTCAAAATGTAAAAGACTTAAGAGAAGTTCTCGTTGAAAGTTTAAGTAATATAGACAGTGCTGCTACTATTTCACGAGAGAGTATTGACTATCGTAGCTATCTTAAGAACGAAAATGTATATGACAATAGCACACTAATAAAGCTGTTCAACTATTTAGAGATGTCAAATGATATTCAAGATGTCTATTATATTTTTAATAGTATAACTAATGAGATTGTAGAAAAAATCTTAAATAACCCCGAAAGAGCTAAAGATTTTGCGAACTTGTATTCTAATTGGGTAAGAAAAGTCAGTCATGTTTTTAGTAGATGTGATGTTATAGCAGTACATCTTGATATACTTTACGAAAATATTTCTGATTTAGGAGCTAGGGCAAATATACTACTTGCTTTATTACTTATGGGGGCAAGCCATAACCGTTGGTATGTTGAGCAAAAGTTTGTAAATCTTGCTCAAAATGCTTCGAATAATTTATGTCGTCGATTTGTCATGGAGGCTAAAGTAATAGGAGATGATGTAAGATATCGTTTTAATCATTTAGAAAACTCTATTGGCAGCCACTTAGAAGACCTGCCAGAAATTATGCAACAGTATTTCTCAGGAGATGCATAGATGTTTCCACTGTACTTTACTGGTCTAGGTAATAGAAAGGATAATCAGGACTTCTATTTAAGTCTTTCTACAGGTGATGATTTAATCCTTGGCGTAGCTGATGGGGTTGGTGGTAACAGAGGAGGTGATATAGCTTCTAAACTAGCTGTGAAAACCTTCATCAACAGTTTCTTACAACTCAGTCAATTATCATCTATTAAAGAAGCTTTAGAAAAAAGTTTTCATATAGCTCATGAAGCTGTTATTGACCATAGTGAGCAAAAGATTGAATACTCCAGTATGGCAACAACTCTAAGTGTAGCTTATATACTGAAAAATAAAGTCTATGTAGCACATTCAGGGGATTCAAGAGTTTACCTCCTTCGAGGTAATGGTATTAAACAATTAACAGAAGATCAGACTGAAGTTAATATGTTTTTAAAAGAGGGATTGATATCTGCTAAAGATGCTGAAACATATCCTAGAAAAAATATTATAGTGAATGCATTAGGAATAAAGTCAGGTTTTGACGTGCAAATAGAGGAATTCGAATTAGAGGGATTAGATAGAATAGTTTTACTTACCGATGGCTTTTATGAAAGCGTTTCTAAATCAGAGTTTCGCAATTTATCAATGGAGGAAAAAGAGTTTTCTAATTTTTTATTTAGTACTATCCAGCTCTGTAAAACTAGAAAACCTAATGATAATTATACTATTGTAGGTGTTGAATACAGTGCTGATTAAATATCAGCATTTACAGTACATAGTGGCTACATTATTCATTAGTAAGTTTTGAAAACTTATTTATGTAAAGTATCTACTCATAAAGAAATATTACATTTTTAATAGCTTAGATTTATCTTTGACCGCAAATTTATATTAGTATAAAAAAGTATTAGAGTCTTAACTTACAGCTAAAAACACATATCAAATTCACACCGCTACAGCCCCAATCTCTGAGGGATCTTTTAATGCCTGAACTTTAGACCGTTACAAAACTTAAATTAAGAAAGAGTCGGTTACCCACAGCTTTGGTATAAACTAATCAAAATCTAAGTTTTGGTCATTCCATTAACAAAGTGATCTTGATCACATTTAATGACTTATTTTACAACCACCTAAATTACTTTAAACTGTACTGTTTTTGATGTGTCTAAACTAAATTATGCATATTTGCATAATACCTTCCAGGTAGTTATAATTATCTTACAACTCATCCTTAGCACCTAAAATCTCATTTTTAGTTTGCATAGGGCGAAGAAACCGCTATAGCTTTACGCTTTAGCGGTTTTTCATGCTTGTAATACGGGTGATTGTTGATAATCAATCCAAGCCATGCCGTAGGAGCGGTTTAGCCTCGATTGACGCGGTAGCTTGGTAGGGTGTGGCGCATACAGCGCCTTGGCTAGCGGTGGTCGCTCGAATGTTGGAACGCCGCTAGACTTAGGCGCTGTGCGCCACACCCTGCCAACTACAAGCAAAAAGCGGGAACAGCTACCCTATATTTAAATCTGTATAGCTAAATCAATTTGTCTTACGTTTTTCATTTTGTAACGGATAGACCATTTGCGCCACAAAACCTTCAGGAACTTTTGTATTTGATGTCGTCCCATATTTCTTGGGTAGGTGAGCGGGCAGATGAGCAGTTTTGAATATCACATCATAAATGGGTAAAAATGCGGCAAAGTTTTTATCCCATGCTTCTTTTTCTGACGAATGATGCCAATGATGGAACTCTGGCGTTGCAAGCAGCCAACGAAAATAGGGAAAACGGAAACGGACGTTGGCATGAATAAAAATGGCATGAAAAGAGATGAATACCAAATAAGCATAGGTTGCCGCGGGAGAAAAGCCCATAAACAATAACGGTATATAACCCATAAATCGGTTCACAATCAGCTCAAACACATGCACCCGACTCGCTGCCAGCCAGTCCATTTGATGCGAAGAATGATGCACCGCATGGATGCGCCATAAAAACGGGACTTCGTGCATCGTGCGATGAATCCAATAACTAAAGAAATCCACCACAATTAGAATTTCTATAAATTGCAGCACTAAAGGCTGACCGCTGACGAGCTGATGCCAAGTGGGATTAAGCCACTGGTTAAATAACATTTGTGCAGGAATGATGGTAAAAAAACTGAGTAGCTGAATACCCAAATGGCTAAACATAAAGTATTTAATGTCGGTTACCCAGCCAGATCGTAGCAGCTTTTGCTCTTTATACTTAGCATAAAACCGCTCCATTGGAATAAACACCAACGCGGAAATTAACAGGGTTAGAATAAAGTAGTCCAAGCCTGCATACACACTACGGTCGTAATAATTGGGTTCAATCTGTCCTGAGGCGAGCAGGGCGGCAAGGGCATTGAGTAACATGCCCGCCATGCCCCACCGTTTAGACGGATTACGCAGTAGGCTGATGACACCTGAGCCAAAGCCAATAACGATACTGGCAAATAACATGCCTCGTAAAATATTTGTATCATATAAGGGTCTAAAATCTGGCGTGGTGAGCAGATTAGGGAATAAAAAACACAGCGCAGTAAGCGAGCTAAGGATACCTAAAGCCAAGGCAATAAAGGCGGAGACTTGTCCTAATCCTTTCGACTAAACGGTTGCGGCGTTAACTTCGTTAGGCCTACTCCCGTATTACTTGCTACTTGTACTCAGTTGCCTTGTAACCATTTAGACTTCTTTGACAATAGTATCTAAAACTCATGCATTGAAATAAGCTCGTTTTTAGTTTGCCTAGGGCTAAAAAACCGTTATAGCAATACGCTGTAACGGTTTTTTTATATATATAGAGCGTATTTAAAGAGACAATAGAGCTTATTCAACTTATCTTTAGAGGATCTATCATGACAACTATTAAACTCACACTTACCTTAATCCTAACCAGTCCAATTTTCCTTACAGCTTGTACCGTTACGGGAATGGCAGGTGGTATGACGGGCAATTGACTTAGACTGTATTTGTAATAGACGGTTCAATTAGGAGGTTTAATTTAATTTTGTTGCTAGGCAATGAAGTTACACTGTACGTATGTTTTTTAAAGCACGGTTTAAAACCTAACAGCGTTAAAGAAGCTAGGTAAATCCATTGTAATCTGTGTGCCAATATTTGATAAATAGTCTCTCAACCCTCATTAAAGCTAAAATTTAGACAAATATAACGTAAAGAAAGTAAGTTAATAAAAATCCGCCCATAGTATGCTATGGGCGGATTTTTTCATCATCATATAATCAAAGATTTTAACTCAATATATACGCAGATATATTGTGAGTGACCACACCGATATCGCCAGTTTCAGGATTCATCCAACGAATCTGGTATATAGGCTTCTTCTTAGTACCTATTTGTACTGAATACAATATATATTTACCGTCTTGTGTCCACTGCATACCTAATAAGTCTCCCCCTTGTTCAAGCATGCCAGCGTATTCTATGCTTTGCTTATCGTAGTTTTCAATGTACATCGCAGTGTACTGTAAATTTTTTGCGTTGTCGTGACCATTGTCATAGTCATCAAGAGTAGGTTCAGCAATCATTGCTAACTTTTTGCTGTCTGGCGACCAAGCGATATCTTTGGCACTAAAGTTGAATGATTTATCGAGATTGGGCTTACCATCCTTATCGGCAAAGACAACGTTTTCATCGTACTTGCTGCGGTCATAGTTGATAACCGCCAGTTTGCCATCAGGAGCAAAAGTGCCTCTTGTACCACTTATGTTACCAATTTTTCTTTTACCACTATGGTCATAAATATCGACAAAAGTATGAGCGGAAGTGCCTACGGGTCCGCTAGGCGTCCAGAACATTGAACCGGCACTAAAGGCGATGCGATCTTGTGCTTTGTTGGCAGATATTTTGCTGAGCTCATAACCGGTAGCATAAGTGCTTTCGCCATCTCCATCGGCATAAAACATCCCAGGTATACCTTCAAACTTAGTTGGGAAAGGCTTAACTTCTGGTTTAAATAAATTAAACGACCAAAGATTAAACCCTTTTGCAGGCAGTACTCTGCTATCTGTAGGGGTGGCAGGATTATAGTAATAGGTACTACCCAGCAGTTCAAAATCATCACTGTATTTACCGACCACATCAAATGCTTTCCCGGCATCTCTCTCATAATATAGATCACGTCCACCTACAGTCATTGACGCAATGGCACGTTTATTACTATCCCAGATAAGCACACGATCTAGGCTATTGCGTAAATCAGCCGGCATAGGCTTGAAAGGGTGTAAGAGCTCACGCCCATTTACCAATCTGACATCGTCAACATAGATTTCAGTTTTATCTAGGAATTCGCTATAAAAGGTAAGCTTTAGGTTGTCGTAGCGTACCGGTACGCCATACTCTTTCATCAGCTTTTCAAGATCGGCACGAGTAAAGGTATATTTAAATGTTGACCAACCATGAATATGCAACGGCAGTTCGCCTATTTTCATACCGCTAAAAAACTCAGGTTTTATATTACTATCATAACTGATATGAATGCTAAGCTTTGACTTCTCTAAGTTTTCGATGTCATTAGATTTGGCTTTAAAGCTCAAGGTGTACTCATCAGCAGTGGGGTCAAGGTTAAAATCGGTTTCAAAGATAGCTTGACCATCAAACTCGACACAACTGGCTTGTTCTTCCGTTTCGGGATCATAACTGGTAAATCGGGCGGCCTTCTTACCAGTTGGCGCATCTGCTAACGTCACAACTTGAGCAAGCTTGCCACAGCGACGCCAATTATTTTTAATCGGCTGCTCAAAGCTGGCATTTTGAATTAAGTTAGGCGCAGGCGTTGGTAGCGCAGGTATTTTGCTTGCATCATAGACATCGGCTATATCTGCTTTTGGGTCAGTTGGCTTTGGGTCAGTTGGCTTTGGGTCAGTTGGCTTTGGGTCAGTTGGCTTTGGGTCAGTTGGCTTTGGGTCAGTCGGCTTTGGGTTAGTCGGCTTTGGGTCAGTCGGCTTTGGGTTAGTCGGCTTTGGGTTAGTCGGCTTTGGATCCGTTGGGTTTTTAGGATTAGGTACGGTGTTCCCACCATCAGAGCCACCGCCTGAACCCCCACCACAGGCTGCTAAAGAGAGGGATATAAACGTGGCTAAAAGCGTTTTTCTAAGTCTGTTTCCTGAGTAAGTTGCAAGTTTGTCCATGATAATGTCCTTTTAATTGAAATATCTAAGATTGCTTAAGTCTCGTTGCCAATTAAAACTCACATAAAAATATTAATAAGGGGGTTTAAAGCTAGGCGCATCTCTTCTCTTTGCGTAGACTGTAGGAGCAGTTACTTTTAACAAATATTAATATAACAATACAGCAAACTTAATATATTTAATTAACATTAAAGAAATATGACAGTGATTAAATTTTTATGACATTGATTCCTCAGGTCTAGCTCAGGGCTAGATAGTGTCAATCAATCCTCTATGATTGGCTAATTTAGCGATAAAGAAGGTCGAAAGATACAATTCATCATTTCTTAAACGCTAACTCTATTTTCTATTGTTCTTATACGCTAATTCTATTTTGTATGACAAAGAAAAACCGCCCATACTATGCTATGGGCGGTTGGTTTAATAAGTAAGACTGTTTAAAGAGGGTTAAAGGGTGGGATAGGCGGTACGTAAAGCGTCTAGAATTTGATCTTTAGCCGCTTCGTTATAGTAAGCACAAGTGTTTTGATCCTCAACACTCAGATTTTCAAACCCACTCTTCGTATATTCGCCACTATATACTAAGTTGCCAGATTTAACGATGGCTTCAAATGTGCCGTCATCATCCGCTTCTCTGCCAGCAGCCCAAGGGATACCTGCCCATGTACCTTTAATGGGATTAATATCTAAAAAACTGGCTTCTTTATCAAAATCACTATTGTATTCAGGCTCAGAGAAGGAGATGTGATCCATATTATTATTTATAGAACGTATAACCTTGCAACTGGCATTGCCACTGAAAGTACCTTTGGAAAAAGGCAAGTTGTTTAAAGTAGTAACAATAGAGTTAGGAAAGTCTTCTATATCAGTATTGTAAGATAATACATTACCAATTTTTAGACCAGATAGCGACTTATCGTTAAAGGTAAGTATGCTTCTGAAGCCGTTGTCTAGAGTATGTACAAGTTGGTTGCCTCTAACGGTTGTACCCAGTATTTGATATTCAATCTTGTTGTTATCGACAACAGATACTGAGCTTTCTTGACTCAAGCCCTGACGTGTAAGTACTTGGTCATCATATGAAGTATCTTCGGCGATGTTTTCGGAGTTGACTGTTGTATATAAAGACTCAAGGTAATAGGCAACACTGTCAGTTAACGCACGAAACGTATTAAAATATACATTCTCAAGCTTAGAATCAGAGTCTGTATCAATCTCAAAAGCATATCCTATAATGCCTTCCTTATTCTGTTCTAAAGGTGGCTTAAATGGAGCTTCAGGCGTTGTAGGTTCTGGGTTAGGCGTGACAACTATGGGCGCAGCAGGTAGTGATGATGTAAACTCATTTGTGATAGTGAAGAAGCTATCATAACTGGTTTTAGTAGCCTCAATACAATTACCGTCATTAATTTTATATACGGCATCCTGAGCTAGAGCAGGGATTTTAATAGCATTAAAGCTGTTGTTGTCAAAGGCAGGTACTAAGGTTAGAGGTGTGTTCATAGGCACTTGCACGCTAAAGTTACCCTTAGCGTCAATACTGCCAGAGTTTTTAAAACCCCGACCTTTAATAGTAGCGAACACTCCTGCAGTTCTACGTTTTTTAGTTTCATGGTCAATAAAGCACCCTTCGACCAAAGCAGGGTATAGGTCCACTGGAATATCTAGGTTCCATAAAGTAAAGTGAGATACTTTGCCGGTATAACTACCGTCTGCTTGACGCGTTGCGACACCATCTTTAACCCAGATTAGTTTATCTTCATCGTAATACCATAATGGTATAGACTCTAAATCTTGATCCGTTGAAGCTTCAGGGAACTCTAGCGTTGCTTTTGCGCCATCTTTAAGGTCTAACTCTGCACCTGTACTTGGGTTAGTCAATTTAACATCAATGACACCAACAGTGACTAAGCTTGTCTCATTACTACCATCAGCATTCTGACCTGCAAAAGGCTGGGCAAATGCTTGCGCACCCTCGATAGAGTCTGGATTGTAGTAGTTAGCGGCAATGTTAACGGTTCCAGAATAGGGGTTGCCATCAGCATCCACTACACTGTTAGCAGGAATAGTTACTTTAGCACCTGACACAGGTAAATTATCGATACCTGTGCTGGCCACAAAAGCAGTCGTTACTTGATCTTCTGACAGCTGTATATCGAGTTTATAAGCGCCCTCTTTAGTCGCAGCTATCTCTCGTGCCGTGGTTAAATACCCCGCTTTTTTAACCAGTACCACTATATTGTCATTGTCGTCGTCAGCATCTAGAATTATGGAATAACCACCGTTATTATCGGTGGTTAACGTCTTATTACCAACTTTTATAGTGGCACCAGCTAGTGGATTCCCCGAGTTATTAGTGACCTGACCTTCCAACGATATGCCTTTAGAATCTACTGTATCATCCGGAGTACCGTCATTGGGAGTACCGTCATTAGGAGTACCGTCATTAGGAGTACCAATATCAGGGTTGATTTTGGCGTTATTTGAGTCATCACCACCACAGCCAGGCAAACTAAGTGCTGCCACGATAATACTTACTGTTAATATATTAAATTTATTCATCAGTCAATCTTTTATTATTAAGTAGGGTTAAGAGAAGAGGCTTATCGAGTCTTTAGTTGCATATAGCGCCAGTAGGCCACACTAATAAGTAGTAGACCCTAATGACGATAAAATCAAAGTCAACTGCTTCATAGAAATATTGTTAATAGTTTCTTACAGCAGTGTCTATTTGAAGTATCTGTTTTAAATAATAACTTTTAATGTAGATAGGGTCAATCTCAAAGATTTGCTTAGAATGTATAACAGTGCTGCTTGAGCCTTTCAGCATATTTATAGAAAAAGGAAAGTGCAGCAGTGTTCGATTTTATATATTGTAGATTTTGCCAATATATTAAAGAGCGCTATTTAAGTTTGAATTTAATCCTGAGGATTTATGACTGAACCCAACAAAACTCAATACACTGGCAAGATTAACCCTTCCAAATACGCGCACATGCGCTGGATATATTTAGTATTGGGATTTTTATTTTTTATTTTAGGCGTTATCGGTGCTGTATTGCCAGTCATGCCAACGGCGCCATTCATTTTGCTGGCCGCGGCTTGTTGGGCTAGGGGGTCTAAACGCTTTTATCTTTGGTTGATTAATCATGGATATATGGGAAAATATGTCCGAGATTGGGAGGATCGTCGAGCAGTGCCACGCCAAGCGAAATGGCTGGCGTGTATAATGATGACTATCTCGGGCACCATGCTCTTCTTTACCGTACCCGATAAGTATATTTGGGTAGCATGGATGGTCGCTTTGGTGTGCTTAACTGTGGGTGTTTATTTATGGCGCTTCCCTGATGCCTGACTTTCCCAATGCTATGATTACCCCATGCTATGAGTACCGAACAAAAAGATTGAGTAAAGATCTAAAAGGCTATTCATTGCTAATGTTGAGCAGTTAATAGCAGGAAGCGGACAATAAACTTTATTTATTGAAGTATTATAAGCCACGCTACGCACTAACTATAAGCTATATGGTAATTTAGTCTTTTACAGGTTTATCAAGTTTAACAACCAATACATCACAAGGTACATTAGGCATAATATTGTCGACTGTTGCCCCGTTAATCCAAGCAGACAAGCCATGACGCTCATGTCGACCAATGATGATTAAATCTACATTATTTTTTGTGCAGTAGGTAATAATACCTTCACTACTCGAAATAGCAGTCGTGACTTCCTGACTATCTGCATCCAAGCCATTGCGCTGTAAAAACTTGACCATGTTAGTTTTTGCATTTTCACAACGTTCATCATCTATTTCATCGTAAAGACTAGCAGCAGGCACCATTTCATAACCAAACCCAACAACAGTATCTTTTACAATGTGTAGTACAGAAAGATGAGCCTTATCTTGGCGCGAATGAATGTATTTGGTTTTTCTAGCGACAATATCAGCATCTGCACGTAGGTCAGTAACTAACAGAATATGTTGATAGTTCATAGTGATACCTATAAATGAATAAAAAAGGATTGGAGTATGAGAGTCGGTAAGTCCTATTAAAGACTCGTTTCTATAATATATGACAAATGCAGCTCGTGTATAGCTAAGTCGCCAAGTCGTGTATAGCAAAATAGCATCTAGAAAAATAGTATTTAAAACAAATAGTATCTAATAAGTAAAACATATAGTATCTAAGCAATACAGAGTTGAATTTAACCTACCTTTAGTATGTCTGGTTGGTTTGTATTAAGATGCAATGATGGCGTTAACCAATTAGTCAATATTTCATGAGCATACCTTTACTGTCAATAGGAGGGACAATTCAATGGAACTACTCACTATTTTATTTATTCAAGGCATTCTACAGTAAGCAGTTAGGCTCACTATAGAGTATTATTTTACCAAAAATTTAAGACTATTAAAGTTTATTTAAAATAAAGCTTGCTATATGTAAGGTCAAAGCATATACTGTGCTCCTGCTTAAGAGAAGTCCTGCAGCAAATCATTACCTCGTAGTATTAGTTATAATCCTTCGTTTTAAGATTTACCGTTCAGTAGCTCAAGCGTTACCCGACCAAATTGGTCATTATGTTTTAAAATTAGGATTATATATATGTCAGATACTATCAAAGGTACAGTAAAGTGGTTTAACGAAGCTAAAGGTTTTGGCTTTATCGCTCCAGAAACTGGCGCAGACGTTTTTGCTCATTACAGCGAAATCGCTAGCTCAGGTTTCAAAACCTTAGCGGAAGGCCAAGAAGTTGAGTTCACAGTAACTCAAGGTGCTAAAGGCCCACAAGCCCACGGTATTACCGCAGTATAATTTATTGGTCAGCCACTGCTCATTCAATGAGTATTAACTGACAGTAGATTCATACAATAAAAAACAAAAAACGAGCCATTGGCTCGTTTTTTTTGGTTTTAAGTTTGGAATATGAGATTTGATGTCTTAGATTTGAATGTAACATCTATAAATGGTTGTGACTAAGTATCCTTCTTTAATATTCGTGCGTATTCATTGTTCATAATTCATTCCTAATATTGTGTTTTGGGTTTTATTTAATATCTATTTTAAGTTTAGTTATTTAAACTAAGATTAGCGCTAGCGTAGATGCAGTAAGACCTGTAGGTTTTATTTTAAATTTATTTAAACATAAAAGTCATTGTTTAAGAATTAATTTAAAATAAAGCTTGCTATATGTAAGGTCAAAGCATATACTGTGCTCCTGCTTAAGAGAAGTCCTGCAGCAAATCATTACCTCGTAGTATTAGTTATAATCCTTCGTTTTAAGATTTACCGTTCAGTAGCTCAAGCGTTACCCGACCAAATTGGTCATTATGTTTTAAAATTAGGATTATATATATGTCAGATACTATCAAAGGTACAGTAAAGTGGTTTAACGAAGCTAAAGGTTTTGGCTTTATCGCTCCAGAAACTGGCGCAGACGTTTTTGCTCATTACAGCGAAATCGCTAGCTCAGGTTTCAAAACCTTAGCGGAAGGCCAAGAAGTTGAGTTCACAGTAACTCAAGGTGCTAAAGGCCCACAAGCCCACGGTATTACAGCTATCTAATAGCCAGACAACTTAGAGTCATATCAATTTATTGAAACGTCTCTAAATCAGTCAAAAAGAAACGAGCCACTGGCTCGTTTTTTTTGGTTTAAAATTTCGCGTTTAAAGCTTTCGAATAGCAATCATGCTATGTTTTAAAGTTTTTTTCTAACAACAGGGCATGCCCTAGCTTAAAGGCTTTTGATTCGTGTATTATTTCATGTTTAAATCAGCTGCTTATCTTAAATTAATGCTTATTCCGTAAAAACGAATAGCGCAGTTTACTCCAAAATCGGGTATGATAAAGCTTGAGTGTTGTTTAAACTAAAAATATGTCATTAAACCTAAAAACAGTCTTGACCCCTAAAGTTATTTTATTGCGAAGTGCACTATTTTTAGTCACATTGGCGATATTTATACTGGCTATCAAGACCTTATATGGTTTAACGCAAAGTATTAAGTTTTTTGACGTAGTATCAGCGCTAGAACAAATTCCTAACACAGATATATTTCTTGCTACACTCATTGTCGCTTTTGGTTATTTGATATTAACCTTATACGATGCGATTGCCTTCAAACATATGAAAATAACTTTACCATTTCGTAAAGTTGCCTTAACCTCATTTGTCGCATATGCCATTGGGCATACCATTGGATTGGCAGTATTGTCGGCATCCGGTGTGCGCTTTAGAATGTATCGGGCAAATAATATTAAAGCCGAGAACATTGCCAATGTGGTGTGGCTGGTATCTATGGCATTTACCTTTGGTATTACAACCTTAGTGGCTCTATCTTTAGCCATAAATCCACAGGCGACTGTGATTATGATGAGTCAAATTGATGTTCAAATGGCCGAAATGTCTGTTAGTGTGCCTAAAGTTTTTCGTAATGCAGGAGCGATTCGCGGATTAGGGATTGGGCTATTGTTATTAGTAGTTAGCATTGTCGCGTGGTCAGGAACGGCAGGTCGGCACGTTAAAATTAAGGGTTGGCGGTTTGACTTACCCCCTGCGGCGATGCTAGTAAAGCAAATTGTTATCTCAATTATTGATTTGGCGAGTGTGGCTTTTGTTTTGTATATGTTGTTACCACACGGTGTCGACATTGGTTATCTAACGGTGTTTTCTGCCTTTGTACAGTCTATGATATTGGCAATTTTAAGTCATGTCCCCGGCGGTTTAGGGGTGTTTGAGTTGACGATGATTGCCTCTTTACCGCAAGTGGATAAAGCTTATCTACTTGCTGTATTACTGGTATTTCGGATACTGTACTACATCCTACCTTTTCTACTTGCTATTATATTTTTCATCGCACATGAGATTTGGCTGAGATGGCGCCTTCGTTAAATAATAGCATTCCATCTGTGAGCTATTTATGCCTCATTACCCCTTTACCATGCTCTACCTTATTCTGACTGAATGTCCTGCTGATACGATAAGTAGAGCTAAATGCTAAATGCTTGATGTTGCCTGCTTAACTGTTTAGATTTTCTTAGGTAATCACTGGTTAACGACAGACTCTACTAAGGCTCCAGTATTGCCTCATTAAGCTTGAGACTATGTTAATTACGACTATTTTTAATGACTTGAGCGCATATGCCAAAATTTTAATGACTATTTAATTACTAGCATTGCGATATATGTTACGGTAGGGCAGTAGAAGTAAGAATTTGTATTTATAACCGCTAATTGGCTATTTTCGCCTAAAATAAGCCACTACTTCGTTAAAATTGGATTAAATAGAGTGACTATTCAACCCGAGCTTTTAACTCGATAATGCCTCGTATTGATTTATTTTATTCTAAAAACCTCCTAACTTTAGCTTATAAATATAGGTTCTAAAGCAAAATGAGAGCTTGGCTTCTAATGCTTATCTTAAAATGAGCTGAGTTAATATGATGATTGAATGATCATAACATTAAAAATAGGTAAGTTGCTGTCGTAGGGAGATGACAAATGGCTAAAGCTAAAATTGCATTTATTGGCTTGGGTAATATGGGCGCACCTATGGTGCAGAACCTCGTCAAGCGTGGCCATGATGTTCGAGCATATGATATATCAAATGTTGCTAGGGATTCTGTGGCAAAAACAGGTGTGACAGTGGTATCTTCACTTGAAGAGGCTTTATCAGGTGCCAATATGGTTGTCAGTATGCTGAGTGCCAGCGAACATGTTCAAGCACTTTATTTAGGTACAGATACCGCGGATAATAACAACCCAAATAAAGGGGTGTTTGAACAGCTTTCAAAAGGTACCTTAGTGATTGACTGTAGCACGATTGCAGTTGAGCAGGCCAAAAGTTTAGCCGCACAAGCCAATAAGCTAGGGATTGATTATGTGGATGCTCCGGTATCAGGCAGTATTGGCGGTGCAAGAGTTGCTAAGCTAACCTTCTTAGTGGGCGGCAATGATGCTTTATATGCTAAAGTTAAGCCTATTTTGATGTGTATGGGCACCAAAGTTCATCATGCTGGGCCTAGCGGTGCAGGTCAAGCGGCTAAGATTTGTAATAACATGATGCTCGGTATTATGATGAGCGGCGCTGCTGAAACGTTAAATTTAGGTCGAAAAAACGGTGTTAATCCTGCCGTTTTGACCGATATTATGATTCACAACTCTGGTCGCAATTGGGCAATAGAAGTCTATAACCCATATCCAGAAGTGATGTCAGTGGGTGTTCCATCGAATCGTAATTATGTGAATGGTTTCTCAAGTGCTAATATGTACAAAGATTTAAATTTAGCGTTACAGGTTGCGCAAGCGTCAGGTGCAAAATTACCAATGGGAGCTCGTGCAACTGAAGTATATAAAGCGCATATGGAAGAGCACGGTGATAAAGATTTTTCCAGTATCATGGCCTTGCATGACCCCTCTGTATTGGATCGTTAAATAAGCGCTATGCGGTTTTTTTACAGCCTGTTTTATTAGCAAATACTCTCTAATATTGTTTAGCCATTTGTCTGCCTTAATTGTGACTTATGGCCTGCGATTATTTAATGGCAGGATTATGTATAAAGCGGTTGTTTATAAAGACTTTGTATCCAAAAAGAGTGTATGGCAAAGTTGTATATCAATGATACAGCCCTTTTTATACTTAGTGGAGCGTATGTTGAGCGGGGAATATGTTAAATAGACACTATTTGATGACTCAATTTTTACGTACTCAGTTCTTTCTTACTTTATTTTGAAAAAATTGCTTTAGCCAATCTAAAGGTGTTGCAATGAGCTTCGATGACATCCTCAATATCTGCTGAATAACCGCCACCCATGACCACTGCAATGGGAATGTTATGGGTTTTTGCTTGATTCAACACAAATTCATCACGCCTCTTACACCCTGTCAATGTCAGTGCCAACTTACCGAGCTTATCCGTTTTTAACACATCGACTGCGGCTTGATAAAATATCATATCGGGCTGATGTTGCTTGAGAAGTCGGGGTAACGTCTGTTTTAACGTATTCAAATAGGTTTCGTCATCGGTATCATTCGGTAAAGCAATATCTAAGTCAGAAGGCGGTTTACGAAACGGATAATTTTTATCCCCATGCATACTAAAGACAAACACTCTTGGCTCTTGCGCCATGATAGAGGCGTTACCATTACCTTGATGAACATCTAAATCCACTATCAGTATTTTATGGGCTTCTCCGCGCGCCAGTAGAAGATTGCTTGCAATACAAACATCATTGAACACGCAAAACCCCTCACCATGATCAGCAAAGGCATGATGTGTACCGCCTGCTATATTTAATGACACGCCATACTCTTTTGCAAACAGCGCACACTCATAGGTAGCATGCGCAATATAACGGCCTCGGTTGACCAACTCAGGCGTCATCTCAAAACCAATGGCTCTGGCTTCTTTACGAGTGAGTGTTTGGTGCTTAAGCTTATCCCAATATTCTGAAGTATGGGTGGTTAGTATCTCTGCATCACTGAGCCTTTTGGGAGCGAAAAAGTTATCTTCTGTGAGCGTACCTTCTCTGATTAAACGTTCTGGAATAAGGGTATATTTTTGCATTGGAAAACGATGGTTTTCAGGTACGTTATATTTATAAATAGGCGAGTAGGCGATTTTTAGCATAGGGTTTGGGAATAGGGCTTTCGGTAATAGGGTTTTAAGGAGTATAGTTTTAAATAGAATGGTTTTAAAGAGAATAGTTTTAAAGAGTATAGCGTTATCAATACAGTTCGTTTTTACAAATACAGTTGCAAGGCAACTCTATTATGGTGTGGCCTAAGAAACAATCAGGAGAAACAATCAGGTTGTATGGGTTACTGTATAGTATCGGTTACCATATAAAAAGTATGTTCTTTTTGTGCTTTATACAGCTGCTCAAGGGTGTTTTCCAATTCAAACGTTGCGGCATCACTCATAACCAGCTCACTAAATAGAGGCGAGAACGACGAGGTCATCGCTATGACGCCTTTTAATAAGAAATTAATAACCTTAGGTGGAATGCTCCCCTCGTTGGTATCTATAATTGGCTCCAAATCTAAAGCATTTTTAAAGCGAATTTCGCCATCGCGAATGTCGATCTCAACATTCCCTAACATCATGTCATAGTTAATCTGTGCTGCCAGTGTTAATCCAGCACTTAAATGTGACTTGGGCAAATGAAATGGCAAAATACCGTACATAGCGAGTAGTTGGGTATGTTCATGAATACGAATGACGCATCCCCACTCCATAATACTGGCGCTGCTATGAAAATCATCCTCATTTTCGAGCTGAAAATGATGACCAGACTGGTTGTTGGTTGGCTCGCTATAATGTTTCATCGCCATCGAAATATGGTGCACATTATGACGGCGTGAGTGGCTGTCTTGTGCTGTATTTTGGTTTGTATCATTCGTTAGGGAATCAGCTATGAAGTCATCGTCACGCTGCCGAGTATGTTGGCTAGTCGGTTTATGATAATGATACGATAGGTTATTGGTCTCTAAAAACTCTAAAACAGCGTCGGTAATGGGCTGCTGAGAGGGTTTACGTTGTTTTTGATTATGAATTAAATTGCTTGAGGTGTCAGGGTTAAAATTTACTGATTCTGAGGCTATCTTCTGAGTAGCCGATTGACGGGATAGGGGTGTAGGCTGGCTGACATCATCCTGTTTATTCAAAAAAAAGCGACGATGGTTCACTTGTGAATCACTGTCTGCCTTCTGTATCTCTACTAATGCTGAGAGTGGATCAGACGAGTTAGAGGTCTTAGAGCGAGAAGAAACATCAGAGCAAGAGGAGGGCTTCTTAACCGTCTTTTTTTGGTTAATGGTAAATATTTTTTTCAAACGTTGCCATAGTGTTTTCGGTTTATTTGAACTCATAATAGGACAATAGGTTAGTTATGGGTCGGGGTTTGTTATACTATTACTTTCAATGTGCTATTCACTTATATGACGTCGTTAAAACATATTGCAATAGTGGATAAGTCACAAAAAAAGCCAGTAAATGCAAGCTGTCGTCTCGCAGCTGTAGATTATGGGGATCTGCTCTTTAAATCTCCTTTCTTATACCGCTTGATAAACATGTATGGTAAACCAAAAAATGCCACTGACACTTAAACAAATTGACCAAAGATCCAGTAAACTCGATAAGTCTGAGGCTGCTAATCCTGATAAGGGTTGTATATTAGAGCTAAGAGAGTTGACCGTACAACGTGGCGACTTTCCGCTTTGTCAGAAGGTAAATTTGTGTCTAAACTCTGGAGATATATGCCATCTAATTGGTGCAAATGGCACAGGCAAAACAACATTGATGATGCAGTTAGTAGGCTTATTACCGCTGATTGAGGGTAAAGTGTTTTATCAAGGTATCGAACAGATGCCCAATGCGCCGTTATATGTTTCTCATCAATTGGGCATACATCCAAGTCTGACAGTCTCTCAAAACCTTACTTTTTTGTTGAATCTTTACGGCATTAGTCCTAGCAGAGATGAGATCAATGATGCTTTAGATTGGGTAGGTTTAACTGGATTCGAGCATATGAGTAGCAATCAGCTGTCAGCAGGCCAAACTCGCCGAGTAACGCTAGCCCGCCTTTATTTAATGACCCCGCAACACACTCCTATCTGGTTACTTGATGAACCCTTTACTGCCTTAGATGTGAGTATGGTAGGTAGACTGGGGCAACGCTTGCAGCAGTTTGCAAACTTAGGTGGGGCTGTGTTTATGACCAGCCATCAACAGGTTAATATCGTAACTAAACAATTAAATTTGTCCGATTTTGTGCCTGAATATATGTTAGATGAAGACTATATGCCATATAAGGGTAATGAAGATTTAGAGCAGAGCACAAATAGCGATCTTTGCAATAGTCCAACTGTCATAACTCATCATACCCGTCAACAGGTAAATATCAATAAGCCATTAAATAACGGTGATAAAGTAAATAAGAAGGTAAATGAGACCTTAAATAACAGGCGAGAGGTCTCAAAATGATAGAGCAAACGTCTTTGCGCACCTCTCAGCATCATCACATGGGTATTGGAACTCGGCAATTATGGCGTCGTGAATGGCAAGTTAAACAACAAGGTGCTGTACAGTGGCTATATCCATTGGTGCTATTTTTAGTCATTATTACTTTATTTCCATTAGCGGTTGGTAGTGAGCCACAACTGTTACAGCGTTTAGCCGTGCCCGCGGTATGGATAGCTGCTTTATTATCCTTAGTAATGGGTGTTGAGGATCTATTTAAACCGACTTTTGATAATGGTACCTTGGCTCAGCTTGTGGTATCCAAGGCATCGCTGCCTATTTGGGTATTAGTAAGGTTGACCATTCATTGGATTTTTAGCAGTGGCTTAGTGGCAGTATTAAGTTTGCTTGCCGTACCATTATTTGGTCTTTCTTGGAGCAATGCCGCAGTATTATTGATGTCAATCATAGTGGGTAGCCCAATGTTACTCATGCTCTCCGCAATTGCGAGTAGTCTAACGTTATCTCTAAAAAACGGTGCTGTCATGGTGCCACTTATTGCCTTACCAATGCAATTGCCCGTTTTGATATTTGCGACGGGGGCAGTGGATTTATATGCGTCAGGATTAAATGGCTTGCCTATTTTCGCATTACTTGCTGCGGGTAGTATTGCCTCAATTATTATTATGCCTTGGGTAATTGCCATGACGCTTAAGATGTCATGGCTTAATTAGGTGCTTTTTTTGCTATAATAGTTTACCTACAAAGCTTAAGAGAAACTTCTAAGCGAGTATTAGGTAGATTATTACAACAATGGTTTACGATGATAATGGGTTTAATTACCTTAATGTTTATCTTATTGCTGGCATCTTAGAAGGGGCACTTAAAGCGTCTCTATAACCTAACTATTGTATTCTGGCTTACAAGGTCGTTTATTATGCCAAATGCCAAACCGACGTCAAAACCCAGCTTTTTATCTCGCTTATGGCAAGGTTTTTTGATAACCGTAGGCACACGCGAGTTTTTTCGCATTTTTTCGCCTTGGGTTAAATGGTTAGCTGGATTATCGGCAATACTTATTACTATGGGTAGTATTTGGGGGCTAGGTTTTGCTCCGCCAGACTATTTGCAAGGTAACAGTTACCGTATTATCTTCATTCATGTACCAGCAGCGGGTGCTGCATTATCTATCTATTTTGCGATGGCAGTATTAGGTGTGATATTTTTGGTATGGAAAATCAAAACAGCTAATTTAGTTGCTCAAGCGCTTGCACCTATCGGTTTTTTGTTGTGCGTCTTAAGCTTAATTACGGGTTCTATCTGGGCTAAACCCACATGGGGAACCTTTTGGGTGTGGGACGCGAGATTAACATCGATGTTAATTCTGGCTTTTTTATATGCGGGTGTCATGGCTTTATTTGCTGCTTTTGAGCATACGCCTAACCGAGGTAAAGCGGCAGCAATTTTATCAGTGGTAGGTGCGGTTAATTTGCCTATTATTAAATATTCTGTTAATTGGTGGAATACCTTACATCAAGGTACCACCATTACAATTACTGAAGCGCCAAAGATGTCTCTCGATATGCTAGCGCCCCTATTACTGATGATACTCGGTACCTATATATTGGTTGCGGCCTTAGCTATCTATCGAACCAATACTTTGATTTTAAATCGTGATCAGAATAAAGCATGGGTAAAAGAATATGTGCGTCAATTTCGTTAGAAAACGCCATCCCTTTGATCCATGAGATATGTCATTACCATCGGTGAGTAGTTTGAATCGTATGCAATGATAAAACACACCTAAAATCTGCTGAAGGCTTTCTAAATGCCTATTAAACAACGAATACAGCCAATATGAACAGAGATAACAGAGGACATCAAAAAACAAAATGAGCGAGTTTGATTAAGGTCATCGTTAGATTATTTTTAAAGTTATAGTGTCTTTGAAAGACGTAAAAGCTATGGCATACGAGAGGTTGTAAATCTGACGTATTTAACCCGCTTAACGTCTAATTATAGGAGAGAGCAGTGCAGCCCTATTTTTATAGTGTTCAAGAATTTATCGCCATGGGAGAGCATGGTATTTACGTGTGGAGCACGTGGGGGCTTACTTTTGTTGTTGTTATTGGTTTTATTATACATAGCGTAATGCAGCGTCGTCGTTTAATACAAACGTTGAATATTCAGCAAGCACGGCAGCAACAACGTCAAAAGTCGACCCGCAGTTGACTCACTAATTAAACCAATTTTTATATATTATAGGCAATCCTATGAATGCTGTTCGCCGTAAAAAACTTATTTGGGTCGCTGGCACATTGGCAGGCGCTATCATTGCCGTCATGTTAGTTGTTTATGCGATTGGTCAACAAACCGACTACTATTTTGATCCAACTGCAATTGCGTCTGGCGAAGCACCACAAAACAAACGAATTCGTGCAGGTGGTATGGTTGTTCAAGATAGTGTTAAACGTGATCCAAACAATGATTTAAAAATACAGTTTGAGATTACTGACTTTAGTGCCACTGTCCCTGTTACTTATCAAGGCATCTTGCCAGATTTATTCGCTGAAAATTCAGGGGTGGTTGCCACTGGAAAAATGCAGGGGGATGTTTTTGTTGCCAGTGAGGTATTAGCGAAGCACGATGAAAACTATATGCCGCCTGAAGTGGCTGCTTCTTTAAAGAATAAGCATGTCGACAAGGGAGTTTCTCCAGATTCTGAACAATTTATCCCAGCTATACCGGTAAAGAAAAAGTCAGAAATGGGAAATCACTCAATGCAAACTTTAGAACAGTAAGCGATATTTATTATTTTATCGGCTAAATAGTGTGTTGAGCCTATGTAAAATAAGTTTTGAATAGCTTTGTTAAATAACCTATCAGGTTTTGATAGGAGGTAATGATAGGCCATAGCAAGATACCATTAGGTATGGCCTGTTGATCAATGTATTAGAGATCGCGCTAAGCTTTTAACTTGTTTTTAGTAGGTAGTATCACAAGAAAACGGGTTTGACCATTGTAGGTGTCAGTAAGAATATTTCCATGGTGCGCCTCTACAATTTGTGATACAAGCGACAATCCTAATCCAGAGCCTTTGTTATGCTGTTGCAGCCGAACAAATGGGCTGAAGATCTCGGCACGTTTGTTTAGAGGGATACCTTTACCGTGATCAATGACGGCAATCACAGCAAAGTTTGGTGCGACCGCTTGCTCAAGCTTTGCAGGTTTAGGGCGACGCAAGCGCTTGGTAAATGAGCTGTCATTTTTCTTGCTTTCTTTTGTGTAATCTCCTTCTCCTATTTGAGGGGTCACTGCCGACTTTTTATCCTTATCGATCTTAGGGTCAGAATCTGCAATAACTTTTCCATTATTCTCAACATAAGAGGTGTCTTCGGATGTTAGAGGCGAGCCACTCTCTTTAGCATGTGTGTTGATTACGCTCTGGCTATCGCTTTGACTATTTCTTTTTGAAGTATGAGCATCATTAGCCCTTTGAATATCGCTATCGCTTACGTCAGGGTTTACGGAGGTAGGTTCAATTGGTAAGCTATTTGCTGTTAGAGCAAGGGCATCCATTGCCTCAATCAAATGCTTAGGCGGTGTTAGTGCCTCTGATTCGCTGGCTGCCCCGTATAAATGCACTTCTATGGGCGGGGTGCCGTGGATCATGGCATTATTCAATAAGTTTCGAATGAGGTGAATGAGTAGCTTTGGTTGACCTTCTAAAACAATAGACTGACCATAAAGCTTAGCTTCTGGGTAATGCTGACATTCCTGATTGACTAGCTCATATAAGTCAAAACGCTCGCTTTGCTGTACAACATGACCGGCATCAAGACGACTGACAAGCAAGATACTCTCTACTAAGTCGTTCAAGCCAGTTAAATCACGATTGACCGCTTGTGCACGTTTGTGAAATTTTTCTTGAGAATCTGTTGGTAATTGCTTTACTAACATCTCCATCATTTCAATCTGCAAGCGAATACGCGTAATGGGGGTGCGTAATTCATGAGATGCATGTGCTAATAAGAGATTATTGGCATTAATTAACTGCTCTATTTTCTGCGCCGCTTGGTTAAACCCTTTAGCTAAGCTTGCAATTTCATCAGTACCATTAGCAGGTACTCGAACGCTAAAATTACCTTCACCTAACTGGGCCATTTGACCGCTCATCTTATTGATTCGCCATGTCATGGAGCGAGCTATCCACCAAAGCACGCCAGTCATAATAACTAATAATGCCAAAGTTCCAGTAAATAGGTTCAGCATAGCTGATATCTCTGAACGCTTTGGCGGATCTCGGGGTTCATAGAGCAGAATATAACCGCGGTCGCCCATAGACTGCACACTTACTTGCTCAGTTGGAGAAAAAGTAGGCAACATGCGAAGTACCCAAGCGGGATCTTTGGGCAACATTGTGGGTAAGTCACTATCATCAGTTTGAACAAGTAGTTTGCCGTGACGATCGTATAAACCCATTTTAGCTTGTAGAGATTCATCAAAAATATCTAGGCTTTTTTTGATGACGGCGAGCATAAAACGAGCTTGTAAGCGCTCGTTCATACTGATGGCATTATCTAATTCATCAACAAAAGGGTCTATTTGTCTAACGATTTGTGTGGCTAGTACCTGCCAACGTGTATTCGCTGAGTTATCATGGACTAAGTGAGTTAAGGCAATCATAGACACAGCAAACAAAACCAGTGTCAACATGACACTGGCAAATAGTTTACTAAATACTGTTTTAAGACGAAACCGCTGCATATTCATATTAGTATGCTGCCACATTAATGCTCACTGAAGCATTATTATAAGCGATATTAACCTTCATATTGATAGGTATTACACTTGATCAGTAGCAAACTGATAGCCTACACCGCGTACTGTAATAATACGTTTGGGTTGGCGAGGGTTGTCTTCTATTAGCGCACGTAATCTCGAAATGTGCACGTCAATGGCGCGGTCGATGTTGTCTGAGCTGTCGTCGTTTGGCATTGCTTGCCATAGTTGCTCACGGTTTAGCACTTTGCCTGAATGAGTCGCAAAGTAGTGCAGAAGCTGGAATTGGTGAGTCGTTAACCGAACAGGCTTATCATCAATAGTGACTTCATGACTATCTGGAAACACGCTTAAACGTCCAAAAGTCAGACTGTCGGATTCACCATCGGCTTGGTTTGGCTGTTCATGACGGCGTAGCACTGCACGGATACGTGCCAGCAACTCACGTGGCTCAAAAGGTTTAGCTAGGTAATCGTCAGCCCCCATCTCAAGCCCTAATACACGGTCAGTTGTATCCCCTTTAGCTGTCAACATAATAATGGGAACTTTATTGGTGTTGTTGTTTTTGTTGCCACGAATGTGCTGACATACCTGCATACCATCCATATCAGGCAACATCAAATCTAGAATAATGAGGTCGATGCCACGCTCTCTAGTATCTAAAATTTCAAGCCCTTCAGTACCTGTTAGGGCATGATGAACCTCATAGTAGTTCATCGATAAATAGTCGCTGATAAGTTCAGCTAAGTCAGGATCATCTTCAATTAATAATATTTGCTTGCTCATAAGAAACCTTAAGTTTTCATTTTCGAGGTATAAAATGCTGATTAGTTCTATCACTGTATTTATCGTTAGTTCTAACGAATGCCGACTATTATCAAATGATAAATTGTGAGCAAAGTAGTAAAAACAGCATTAATCCTTTATCGATTTATTTAGAATAACTATATGACAGCCGAATTTGACTGACTGTATGGTTTATAATGCCTAATTAGTAGCTATACTAACAAGACACAGTTTGTTACTATTTTTGGCTAATGTTACGCTAAACCCTATTAATTAGATTTTTTAACCTATATTTTATAGCACAGATAGAAGGTAGGTAGGGTAGTAAAAATATCCCTTCCTATTGATATTACTAGGTTTAGGATGTTGGATTGGTATAAGACATCTCTATTTTATGAAGTTGCTTTTGACAGTGTTCATTGTGACATTAATTATAACCTTTAGTATAAACGTGTCAGTGAAATTTTACAGTATTAAATGTGATATATATTGAGTGAGACTAAATCTAATAAAGACATGTAATGAGAACATTAAATAGTTGGGCTAAAGTCAATTAAGTATTCAAATAACAAATACAAGTAACTAATTTAACTTCTAATTAACTAAGCAAATCATAAGGGTCTTGAAGAGGCAAGTTGAAACCTAAATGACAATAGGTCTGGTCAGTTTGAAAAGTTGATTCTTGAAATTAACATAACTTTATGACTAGGCCTTTAAACGCTGTGTAGCAGTCTAAATACCGTTGGTACCTTATAAGTCCTTTGTTCAAGGCATTGCGCCTTATTTTTTCTAGATAAATAGTATAAGATATGTTAAAAACATTCCATAAATATTAACATTTAAGCATCAAAGAATTTAAAGGATAGGAAAACCCGAATGGACATTAATTTTGACGGTCTCAAAGTCATGATCATTGATGACTCTAAAACAATTCGACGTACGGCAGAGACATTACTACAAAAAGTAGGGTGCAAGGTAGTTACTGCGGTTGATGGCTTTGATGCTTTAGCAAAAATAGCTGATCACAATCCAGATATTATTTTTGTAGATATTATGATGCCACGTTTAGATGGCTATCAAACCTGCGCACTTATTAAAAATAATCCAAAGTATTCTGATAAGCCAGTAATTATGCTGTCTTCTAAAGATGGGTTATTCGACAAAGCGCGTGGACGAATTGTCGGTTCTGACGAATATCTAACCAAGCCCTTCAGTAAGGATGAGTTATTTGAAGCCATACAGCAGTATCAATAAATGAAACACACAGTTTAGTGAATGAGAAATGCAGTACTGTTTAAGCAACAGCATCCCTAAAGCCAGTTAACTATGTTTTGGTTTTGGTCGAACGGTATGTTTTGGTCAAATTATATAAGTCATTAAATACGAAGTTGTCATAACAGTTGTATTTTTATTGTGGAGTAACGCCTTGGCTTCAAGAGGGTTTATTGAATTATTACGTCTTGCAGATCTCGCTGAGTCGCGTAAGAGTGGTCATCACAATTTAAACCATGCACAGTGGCTAGGTGTGGGCTTTGAGGTTGCTGGGCAGTGTTTCGTTGCCCCAATTGGTGAGGTAGCTGAAGTGCTTGCGATGCCAATAGCAATAACCCAAATCCCACTATCTCAATCTTGGTTAGTTGGGATTGCAAATGTTCGCGGTCGTTTATTGCCTTTATCCGATTTAACTCAATTTTTGAACCTTGAGCCTTCAGCTATTAGACTAAGACATCGCAAAGTTTTAGTTATAGATCAGCCTGAGATTTTTTCAGGCATTCTGATCGATAAAGTGTTAGGCATTAAACAGTTTGATCGTAGTGATTATGTGGCTGAATCTTTACCATCGGACTCGCCTTTTTTACCGTATAACCATGGTAAGTTTTTAAAAGAGGGTGAAGAGTGGGCCGTTTTTTTGCCCAGTTTATTAACCAAAGATGCTCGATACCTTGAGGCAGCGATTTAGTTAGCCATTATTAGATTGAAAAATAAGGCTGAGAACAAATACATCAGCTTGATAGCCTATATTCAGCTTGATAGCCTATATAAAGGCATTAAGTTATTTCTTTTGAGGATACCCTCCCATGAATAATGCAGCTAAAACACCTGCAATAAATACTGACCATGCTCAGGAAAGAAGAACACTTTTTGAAGTTGATGGCGAGCATAAAAAATGGTTTTATACCTTAGGTGCACTGTCCATAGTGGCATTTACTATCTTAATAGCTCTCATTTTTTCGTTAAATAGCGTAGTTGCCAACGTTAATCTATTTTCCCATTCAGAAGTTGTTATCCCCGCGGTATTGTTTTTATTAAGTTTTATTGGTGCTCTTTTTGCCTTATACCAGCTATATAGAGTAAGAGGCGAAACTCAGCGGTTATTGATTGAGAAAGAGACACTACGACAACGCCAAAATATGGAAATTGAATCTGAGCGGGCGCGTAAAATCCAAGAAGAGAATGAGCAAAATGAAGCAGCCATTGTCAGGCTTCTAAGTGAACTAGAAGACTTAGCAGAAGGTGATTTAACGATTAGTGCAACGGTATCTGAGGACTTCACTGGAGCGATTGCAGAATCCGTAAACTTTGCCATTGATCAACTGCGTCAACTCGTTTTGGCTATCAATAAAACGGCCATACGAGTTGCCCAGTCATCTGAACAAACTCAACTTACTGCCGTTGAGCTTGCTGAAGCATCTGAGCATCAGGCCCAAGAAATAGCCGGCGTGTCTGCTGCTATTAATGAGATGGCGGTATCGATTGAACAAGTTTCCTCTAATGCGACGGAATCAGCCATTGTTGCTCAGCGTTCTGTTGCCATTGCTCATAATGGTGCAGAGGTAGTTCAGCGTTCCATTGAAGGTATGGACAATATTCGTGAGCAGATTCAAGAAACATCTAAGCGAATTAAGCGGTTAGGAGAGTCATCACAGGAAGTTGGGGACATCGTTGGCTTGATTACTGACATTGCAGATCAAACCAATATCTTAGCGCTAAATGCGGCCATTCAGGCATCAATGGCTGGAGAGGCTGGACGTGGTTTTGCTGTAGTTGCTGATGAGGTACAGCGGTTAGCGGAACGCTCAGCTAATGCTACCAAACAGATTGAGTCACTGGTTAAAACCATTCAGGCTGATACGAATGCCGCTGTTATCTCTATGGAGTCAACGACAACAGAAGTGGTTAGAGGGGCTCGCTTAGCTAAAGATGCAGGCGAAGCGTTACAAGAGGTGCAAACTGTTTCAAATGTTTTAGCAGAGTTAATTCAAAACATCTCCAATGCTGCACAGCTACAGGCCTCATCTGCCGGTCATATCTCTAAGACGATGAATGTCATTCAAGATATTACCTCACAAACGTCTTCAGGAACACTAGCGACTGCTCGTTCGGTGGGTCAGCTTAACGAAATGGCATCTTCTTTGCAAGAGTCTGTATCAGGCTTTAAATTGGATCATACTGATGAGGTACTATTGAGAGAATAATATCTTTTTTTATAACTTGGTATTCGGATTTACATAGCAATAGCATAATTTGCATGTTCATGTTTGGAAATGCCTTAGATAACAAGCGGTGCAGCTTGATTACCTATTAAGTAGTATATGACTAGGAAAATATAATGACTAATCAGCTTAATTTATTGGTTACAACAGAGTGGTTGTTCCCAGTATTAAAAGAGCAGCTAATGACACTCCATAATAAGCTGAAGCTTTCCTTGGACGTCCATGAGCTAGCTTTAGTAGCTGATGAATATCACAGACTTTATGACACCTTTAAAGTAGCTCGGCTGGCTACGTTTGCTAATTTAGCGCTGATGATTGAATCGACATTGAAGGCTATCGGAAATGAGCAACTATCGTCGCAATATATTTATAAATCATTGTACGCCAGCAATCTGATACTGAATGAGCTAACCTTTTTTGTGCAAACGGGGTCTTATCATAAAACATTAATTGTAGAGCATCAAAAAAAATTGCAAGACTTATTAGTTGCTAATCATGTATGGCTTGTGAGCCAAGATCATCGATTGGTAATAGAGAATGAGGCGGCTGTACCAAACCAGCAGCCATTATCCTCAACGTTTATGGATAACGTGCCATACCAAACAGTTAATTCATGCTATCTATATAAATATATTGAATTGCCAGAAGATATTGAAAACGTCAAGCTATCTTCTAAAAAGTGTAGCATGCTGCTAACCGCATGGCGTTATTCGCTGAATAGGTTGTTAAATAGGAGCAGTCAAAATGACGACAGATTTGAGGTATGCCTTACTTATTTGCAAAAAGTAGTTCATTACTTAATGAATGATGCGTATGCCCGTCATGCTACAGAGCGTGTCAAGTTGTGGTATGTTGCTAAGCAATGGTTAGCGAGCTTACCGGTAAATAATGTTCCAGTATCTGCTTACACACAAGTATTGGCAAACTTGGATAGTTTGATTTGTGCTCAATGTGGTGTAAATGGGAAGACCAGTATTGTAATAGATGACTATTCGGCAAGTCCTAATTTGGTAAGTCATTCAGTAAGTCATAAAGATGCTGAAACATGCCTAATTGATATTTATATCCATCTTTCAAGCTTAAGTTCAGTGACCAAACAGGCTGAGCATGTGTTAGCCAGCATTAATAATGGGACTGAGCATGACCATGCATTATTACCACGAGTGATGCTACTGATCAATCTCGCTATAGAGCAGCTGGAGTCGCGGCAAGAAGTTGAGATAGTGTTGAAAGATGTGCAATCACAACTAATGAGTCGAGGATGGAGACAGCTATCGCAGCAGGTAGAGGAGATTATAGATCAATGTTGTCATCCTGCTAACGATGCCTCTAGTTCAATTGCAACAGAGGCGCTACGCAGTCTGTATAGCACAATCGAAAACATGTATAAGATGATTGATTTGAAGGTTGGTCAGCAAATTGCCAGTTACTCGCCCCGTTTATATAAAAAGAAAGATACAAATAAAGATAAAAACATAAACTATCTAGATAACATATCTATAACTAACAGGGCTATAACTAACAGTAGTGTCATTAAAGGTACCCGTCTTAACACTGATTTAACAGAGCCCGCCTCTTTACCAGCCAATCAAAATAAAGCGTCTATTACTGATGTAGTCAGTACGCCGTCACTTTATGAAGCACGTATTGCACTTGAAAATATAAAAAATGCCTATCGCGACTATTTATACCATCATGACGCTCAATTATTAAACAACACAGAATCACTCGCTAAGTTACGTCTGTTATTTAGCGTGATGCTCAGTGATGACCTGATAGCAATAGTTGTTCGTTTAAAGCGTTTATTTGAGAACATACTCACTTATGACCTTAATCGTATTACATGGGTTCTTGCCGAAAACATAACTGACTCATTGGCTCTGCTTGAATTGTTTATGGACTTTCTGGCTCTGCACACCTTTGATAGCCAACTATTAAAGCTAATTAGTGATCGCATGATTGTAGCAAAATCTCTTGTTATTCAGCTTATTGATGACCCAGATATTGAAAAAAGCGATTGGGCGACTTTAAAGGTTCAGCGATTACAAGAAAACAAAAATGTTATTCATTATGATGATAATGGAGAGACTACCTTAAATGATGCAACTACTCATGTTGTGTCTACTACACCTCAAGAACCTGAATCGCTAAATGCCCTAAAAGACTCCCTTAAAGAAGACACGTTTGATATGGATGAGGTTATCCGTGATGTTTTTGTAGAGGAAGCTAACGAGGTTTTTGAAGCGCTAGATAAGTATTTACCAGAATGGCAAGCTGATCCAGAAGATACAGAAGCCCTGAGCCAAATCCGAAGTGGATTTCATACTCTTGAAGGTTCAGGACGTATGGTAGGCGCTCATAGCGCCGGCGACATTGCATGTGTTGTTGAAAGTATGCTCAACCGTATATTAGATAAGACAATATCGGTTACCGAAGAGATGATAGGTTTTATTGGGGAAAGTCGTACACATGTCCAAATTCTAGTCAACGACTTTGCAAATCAGCAACCTGCCTCAATAGATACGGCTTTGGTTATATTCAAAGCGAAAAATCTATTAAAAGGTCGCCCTATCAATGAGGGTGTAGGCGAACTCAACCCTAATAATGCTGAGTTTATGACAACTCAAAGTAATGACTCTTTGATTGTTATGAGGGACAAATCTATTGAAAATGAGGGTAGAGACCGCGTACAACAATCTAAGGCTACTGCTCATGATGTCCAATTAAATCAAGCTTATGAGTCAAATAATGAGCGAAATGAGCCGAATCTGCCAGACGTGTTGCGGTCCCATTTGGCCAATGCCATTATTGCAAAAGATACAAGCGACGCCGACCAAGATATTAAAGATATTTTTGTTGAAGAGGCCGGTGAAGTATTGGACGAGATTATACCCCAATTCAATCAATGGAAGGGGGCTCACGATAGGAGATACCTTATAGAGGTAAGGCGTGGGTTTCACACTTTAAAAGGCTCAGGGCGGATGGTGGGTGCTAACTACTCTGCAGAAGTCGCTTGGGCGATAGAAAATATGCTTAATCGTATTTTAGATAACACCATCGAACCGACGTCTGATATGCAGTTATTGGTCGAAGACGTATTAGAAAGTTATCCTGCTATGATATCGGCTTTTGAACACGGTACAGATAACTATCCTGAAAAAATGCCATTGTGGATAGCTTGCGCTAATGCATTCAGTAAAAATTTGCAAAGCCAATTCGACTATCAAACCGTTATGGCTAATTATCATTCTACAGAATATGAGGTCGATTTCACAGTCGATGAGCCAGTAAAGGCATTGGTCAATAATGAGTTAACTGAAAAAAAAAGTGACGAGAAAGGCGAACATATATATTTGATAGATAGGGCGGAGGATTATGACTGCTCCAATTTAAAGAATAGTGTTGATTTAGACTGTCAACAGGATCTGGAAAAACAGGTCTCATCTACTGAGTTAAGCGCAACCCCTAGGCAATTTGAAGATATTGAGTTTGAGCAAATCGGAACTGAACCCGAACTATTGGCATTTTTTTTAGAAGAGGCACAAGAAATTGATGACGCAATCAGTGCTATATTCAGCGCGTGGTCACAAACACCAACAGACGTAGAGTTGCTTGAAGTCTTGCAACGTCATCTGCATACGATTAAAGGCGGTGCGCGTATGGCGGGTATTCGTAGTATTGCTGATTTAGCGCACGAAGCTGAAACCCTTTATGAAAATTTCTTAAAAGGGTATATTCAGCCTTCTCGTCAGTGGGTAGAGGTAATGCAAGGTGTTCAAGATATACTCACTTCGCAAGTGCAACAGGTGCTATTAACTGGGAACTCTTATTATGCAAACCACACTGTTGACCAGTTGCGAAGCTTGGCAAAATCTAAAGAGATTGACGAGAATTTTGCTCTATGCCCTCCAAAGATTACACAGACTAAAGATGCTAAAACAGTAGCGCTTCCGATTCAAAACAGTGCTCTTTTAAATGAGCAGTCTGCGAACATAAGTAGTAAGGACTTAACATCAGAAGAGCATTCTGAAAGCTTAAGTAAGCTAGCCCGTTTAGATAATGAAGGGTGCTTAAACGATCAAACCACCGTTCAACTTGATTTTAATCGTCTTAAATTAGAGTCTTGGCATGGCAATGAGCCAGACTCTGATATTTTGTCGATTTTTTTAGAAGAAGCACAGGAGATTATTGATAGCAGTACCCTGCATATGCAGTCATTTTACAAAGACCCAAATAACAAAGCGGCATTAAAAGAGTTGCAACGCGAATTCCACACCATGAAAGGTGGCGCCCGTATGGTATCAGCAAACGGTGTTGCAGATCTTACGCACCACATGGAAACCGTATTAGAGAGTTTATTAACACAAAATAATCTGGCTACTACATACATAACTCGGCTACTGCTAGCTTGTCAAGATTGGTTAACTCAAGCCATATTATTACTCAGAAAAGGTGTCAATCCACCTACACCATCTGAGTTGATAGATGGTTTAAAGTGCTTCTATAAGGATCCTGACATCCTATTAAACGTGCCAAAATCATCATTACATCATTATATTGAGGCAACAAACAACTATGAGACATGGCGTTCGTCTCGTTCGACTCAGCACGATATAAGTACAATCCCATCCTCATCAGGTAATTTTGGTAAGCCAAATAATAAGCCCAAATATAACAACGAGATGACTCGAGTATCTTCAGGTTTAATGGAACACATGATAAATTTATCTGGTGAGTCTGCCATTAACCGTGCTCGAATTGATATGAATATAGCAAGTTTAAATAACACGGTTGATGAGATGGCAATAACGGTACGCCGTCTCGCAGATCAACTTAGAAGAATGGATATTGAGCTTGAAGCACAGATATTGTCACAAATTAATGATAAAGACCTGCTTGATAATGAAGCGTTTGATCCTCTAGAAATGGATCAGTATTCATCATTTAACCAATTATCCAAGTCGCTATCTGAATCAGCTTCTGACTTGTTAGATTTAAAAAACACGATGCGTGATAAAACGCGTAACGCTGAAGATCTATTATTACAGTTGTCACGTACACACACAGATTTGCAAGATGCGCTGATGAGCTCAAGAATGGTGCCGTTTTCTCGCTTAATACCTCGATTGCAACGTATTGTCCGTCAAACTGCTAAGGAGCTTGGAAAAGAAGTAGAGTTGGAAGTTATTAATGCAGATGATGAGATGGATAGAATCATTCTAGAGCGCATTACATCGCCTCTTGAACATATGTTAAGAAATGCAGTAGATCACGGAATAGAGCCACCACAGATAAGAGAAACTCTTGGTAAATTAAGAAAAGGTCGTATTATTTTGGAAGTCACACGTGATGGTAGTGAGGTGGTCATAAAACTTAGTGATGATGGCAGCGGTATAGATATCGAAGCCGTACGATCCAAAGCTATTAGTCAAGGACTTATTGATGAGAAAGATGACACATTAACCGAACTTGATGTGATGCAATATGTCTTTAATGCTGGCTTAACAACTACGAATAAACTTACCCAAATATCAGGACGTGGCGTTGGAATGGATGTGGTTAGGAGTGAAATACGTCAGCTTGGCGGAACAGTATCTGTTAACTCAAAACGCAATAGGGGGTCCGTTTTCTCTATGCGTGTTCCCCTAACCGTCGCTATTTCCGATGCTTTAAGGGTACGAGTTGCCGATCAGTATTATGCCATTCCATTAATGCAGATTGAGCGTGTTGAGCGTGTTAATGCCGAAGCTTTAATAGAGTTTTATCAATCAGAGCATCATACTTTTAAAATATCTGGGAGATATTATCGCTTAAGATACTTGGATGAAATGCTTTCAGGTGTTTCGTTGAATGCGGCCACAGTAAATACCAATATTAGCTTACCTATTATCATTATTAACAACCAAACTGGTCAAAATCTTGCGATTCAAGTAGATGAGGTTATTGGTTCTCGTATAGAAGTAGTTGTTAAGCCATTGGGTCGCCAGCTGACGCATATTAGTGCTTTATCAGCTGCAACTATCATGGGTGATGGTTCAGTCATGCTCATCTTAGATGCCTTAGCACTGATGCGTAACGCACCGATACGTCAAGCAAGTACAGCGCACAATGTAAAAGAAAACACTAAAGGTAGGCCACAAATACTCATTGTTGATGATTCAGTTACCGTACGTAAAGTTACCTCACGCCTGCTTGAGCGTCAGGGTTTTGATACTCATGTTGCTCGTGATGGTTTAGATGCAATAGAGATGCTACAAAGTAAAAGCATAAAGCCAGACCTTATGTTACTTGATATTGAGATGCCAAGAATGGATGGCTTTGAAGTAGCGACTCATATACGTCAAGACAGTCAGTTTAAGAATCTTCCTATTATTATGATTACCTCACGCACAGGTGATAAACATAAACAAAAAGCAATAGAGATTGGCGTAAATGGCTATATGGGCAAACCTTTTGAAGATACAAAGCTAATTAATGTTATTAATGGCATTATCGATGTTGTAGGAGAGTGTAGTGATCAGTAATATGAAAGAATTATCTGATATACAGGTCATGGTAATCTCAGAGGTACAACAGCAAAGGCTTGCTTTTTGTGATACGGTTTCAAGTCTTGGCTTCACGCTTATAGACTGCATTTTACCGAGTGAGGTTAGTGAAAAACATCTTAATGCTAAAGCCGATGTATGGCTAGTAGATAGCCAATATGATGAACATTTACACCAACAGCTTGCCGATAATGGCGCATTGGATAAAACCATATTGGTTGGCTTTGATAAAGCACCGTATTTAAATGAAGCACAACTTTATGGTAAATGGCAACGAAAGCTTAGACGTAAGCTAGCAACTATGTTAGGTATTCCTGAACTGCGTAGTCATAGGGTATATTATGAAAAGCCTAATCCTTGGCGTTATGTCGTTTACCTAGGTGCGTCATTGGGAGGGACAGCTGCTGTTAGAGACTTCTTGGATCATTTATCCCCTGATCTCCCGATAACGATTATTTTGGCTCATCATTTTAACCATAATATGATTCATACGTTGCCGCGTATCTTAAATAGGCATAACGATTGGCGTTGTCAAGTGGTGAGTACTTCTCAAACTATGCAAGCAGGGCAGTGTTTGATTGCTCCTATTCTCCAGAAAGTAGTTTGCGACTCAACGGGGCGGGTAATTTTCACTCAAGACAAATGGGAGGGAAAATTGAAGCCAGATATTGGCCAGATATTCAAAAATATTAGTGATGTCTTTGGGGAAGATATGATAGGTATTATATTTTCTGGAATGAATGATGATTGTACACAATATTTACCGCATATTCAGGCTAATAATAGCCAGGTATGGGTTCAAGATCCTGCCAGTAGTGTCTGTGATAGTCAACAGCAAGCCATTATAGACTCTGGCTATGCAAAATTTATTGGAACACCAGAACAATTAGCCAGGCGCGTCACTGAGTACGTAGTCAATTCACATTAACATAATAGTTTAGCTTTCCAAAAAATATTTTAACCTTGTTATAACTACTAAATTTATAGGGTGTATACTCGCTTTTTATGTAAAATAGTGGGTTGGCGGTAGATTTATTTTAACCAAGTAATTAAGAATGCCAGTCTAAAGAGCTTGTTTTGACAGCGCATTTTTTGGAATTAGAGGTATTGAGCCAATAATGAAGCAAATCGATAAGCATAGATTTGAAACCCTCAGCATGTTAACTGTTGATAAAGGTCAGCTTGATGTCACTTTTATTCCTGTTAAGAATCGACCAGACTGGGTTTTGCCTTCAGTACTCATTATTCATGTTGATAAATTCACTGAAGTTCAGGATATCGTTGTATGGCAAGATCAGAACATTGCCGCTTATTCACTTCTCTCAGCCGATCAGCGACCCAATAAGGTGGTAATACTTGAAGGAGAGACTGTTAACCATAGAATTGCCCTACTCATTCATGGTGAACTTAACCAACAGCAGGTCAAGATTTCAGATGCTAAAGATATTGATTACTATGAGGGTTTCAATATGAATCCTATTTCATCGTCTTTAGCTGTGGCGAAGCCAGAAGATACTTATAACTCTGGCATCTCAAATAACAACTCATTTACTTTCCAAATGATTGAGATTGATGGTAGGGTTTATAGTGTACCTGATTTAGATATTCTAAGGGACTATCTTAGCACTTAGTAGCTGTAATTGGGCTAGACCCTAATATAATCGACAACGTAAGCTAGTTATCATATCTATAGGTATATTATGTCAAATTTTTCCTCTAAGCATAATGGTCATAGTGGTTTTTCCAAACCCCACTCAGTAGATAAGTGGTCTAGTTTGGCTAGGCTCTTTCATTGGGGAAGTGTGATCTTACTTGTGTTAACTTGGGTAATGCACGTGCTAGATAGTAATACGGAAGGTTCAACTTATTTGTTATTACACAAAGCGTTTGGTGTCAGCTTATTATTTTGGATGATTGCCAGAGTCATTAATCGAATGTTCTCCAAAACACCTTCTCCAGTGCCAATGCCTATTTGGCAGAAAGCGATAGCACATTTAACGCACTTTGTACTTTATATCTTGTTGTTTGCGATGCCCATCGCTGGTATCTTGATGTCATGGTATGGTGGGCACGGCATCGATATGTTTGGTTTATTCGAAATACCTCCTATGGTAGAAACGGACCGGTCTCAAGCGCGCTTTTTCAATAATTTGCATACGGATGTCTTTTGGCCAGCTCTATTGATATTTACAGCGATTCACATAGTAGGTGCACTATTTCATCAGTTTATTCAAAAAGATAACATGATAGCTAGAATGAAGTAATTAAATAGACAGGTTTTGATTAAACGCGCTGATGCAACACTAGAATAATTAATAAAAAAGCCCTAAATATGAACTGACCCCCAAAAGTTGGACGGTTTAAGTCTATCTCAAGGACTGAATTCTGTACTTCACAGGACTCAGTCCTTTAAGTTTAAGCTGAATACGCTCATGATTGTAATAATGAATGTACTCATGAATTTGCTTTTCTAGTTCATCAATAGTTTTAGGCTTTTCAATATAGATGGTCTCACACTTCAGTGTGCCAAAGAAGCTCTCCATTAACGCATTATCTATGCAGTTGCCTTTTCTACTCATGCTTTGTCTTATCTTATGCTTTTTAAGCGTCTTTCTAAAAGGCTTCATTTGATAATGCCAGCCTTGATCAGAGTGAAGCATTAACTTTTTATGACGACTTGTTTTCGTCTTATCTAGCGCAAAATCTAGCATTTTACTTACCACATCATAGGTTGGTCTTTTAGATAAGGTATAACTGACTATTTCATTATTATAGCAATCAAGAATCGGAGATAGATATAATTTATTGTCACCCACCTTAAACTCAGTAATGTCTGTTAACCAGCGTTTATTGGGTTTACCAGCATGGAAGCGACGCTTTAAATAGTTCTTTGCTATTTTTCCCTGTTGACCTTTATAGGATCGATACTTCTTTCTTCTGATCTTCGCATTAAGATTTAACTGCTTCATAAGCTTGGCAATAAGCTTATGGTTATGATGCATGCCTAACTGCTTTAATGCGGCTGTGATTCTACGATAGCCATACCGACCTTTATGTTGGTAATATAGCTCGATGATACGCTGCTTTAAATCAGCGTATTTGTCTTCAGCATCAAACTGACACCTATGGTAATAAAAGACACTTTTAGGCATATCAGCTATCTTAAGTAAAGCTGATATGCAATATTTATCCCTTAGTCCTTCGATGAGCCTTGCTTTGTCTCGGCTTGTTCCCTCTCCCTGAGCAAGGCATCGAGCTTTTTTAGGTAGGCATTCTCCGCACGAAGATATTCATTCTCACGTTTCAGCTCTGCTAATATCTTTTCATCATCTGGTTTGTCTGTGATAAATGGTTTGCTCATGGCCGCTCTACCTTTACGTTTAGATATGAGTCCAGACATACCCTGTAGTCGATAAGCTTTGTGCCACTGGCTGATTAAAGCTGGTGAGCTGATGTTATACCTTAGAGCAACTTCCAATTGACTTAGGCCTTGGGTAAGCATCGTTGTTAGTACGTTAAGTTTAAACTCACTACTGTATTTGGCTTTGCTTGTCTTTGGCTTAATAGCCTTTATACCACCGCTTTGATATTGCTTGACCCATTTACTTACAAATCTTGGATTCACTTTAAACTTCTTTGCTGTGGCATGACCGGTATGTCCTTGCTTATAGTATCCTATGACTTTGATCTTAAAATCTAGATTGTAACGCATAAAAATACCCCATAAGTTGTGTCCAACTTTTGGGGGTCAGTTCA